>DAOVMB010000468.1 GCA_030630905.1 Sedimentisphaerales bacterium | reverse complement strand
GGCAACCAACTCCTGACGCTCTTGGTCATTTAAACGAACAATGTACTTTTTATTCATAACGTACTCCGTAAAAAAAATATAGTTTACGGAGTTATTATCGGGCACATCGAATACGAATATTTAATTTTTACAGAGCACTAGGCTAGTTTTCACGGAAATTGTGAGAACAACAAGCAAGCGAATAAACCGCTGCGAAGTGTTTCTGCACAGCCTGAGCAACGAGCCGATTCGAAATATTTTTTTTAACATTATGTATACCTCCTTTCTGCAAAGTTGGAGATTGAAAATTGTGCCCGGTTCACCCAGCGCGAACCTGTCGGCGATTTTATGCTAGGCATTTAAGTAGCCTAAGTCGGACCACAAAAATGATCCGACCCTCTTCTATGTCTGAAAAAAGAACAAGGTTCTTTTTTTCGTGACGCATATGCCGTCATATAGATTGTGAGTCAATAGCAGCAAGGCATTTATGCACACAGATTCCGGAGCGTCAACTCATGATGTACAAGTATCTGCATCAGTGAAATCAGTACCATGACATACCCGTGTCGCCCCAAAAAAGAGGTCTTCCTTTTAAGAAGACGGTCCACGAAAGGACCCTTCAAAACACCCGAATGACAGGTGGGCCTAGCAATCTTCGAATCGGCCTATATTCAGTTCTCAAAGATCCAAATTCCTTATGCCAGAAGGAACAGTAAATGATAAATTACTAGGAGCATCCCATAGAGTTGCCGCAGTTGTAGCATTTGTAGCAGGTTCCGTTGCGGACGGTGATTGAGCCGCAAATATCGCATGCGGGGGCATCATCGGGGAAATGTGCAAACTGTGCGTTAAACTGTGCCAAGGCTTTCGCTTCAGACTGTAATGCGCCGGATTCGTCAGTTATGGTCGAACCCACGAGAACACCAATTCGATTGGCCAGACCGGAAAATCTGTTTTTCGACTCGGCGGACACCTGTTGAGTCGACCATTCCGGAGCCGGGGATTTCTTGACCTCTTGCTCCAAAACTTTCGCCTCGGCAATTTTCTGTGCGAGGTCCTTGGTTTTTTCAACCAGCTTCTTGGCGGTCGTTGTGTTTTTATTTTCCGCCGAGCCGGCTGATGCCCCTCTATTGGGGGTGTTCTTTTCGGCATAGCCGGGGATGAACTGGCAGCCCAGCCAGCAGAAAATATAGTCGATCAGGCTTTTCGCAAAGGGAATATCCCTGTTTGATGTCATGCCTGACGGTTCGAATCGGGCGTGCCGGAATTTGTCTACTAACGTGATAAGGGGCACTCCATACTGCAATGCCATCGAAGTGCATGTTCCGATAACATTCATGAGGCCCCCGACGGTGCTGCCTTCCTTGGCCATAGTGATAAACAACTCACCAGGCTGACCATCCTCATATAGCCCCACCGTCAGGTAACCCTCATGTCCTGTGACAGAAAATTTATGCGTAATGCTTTGGCGCGTATCCGGCAGCCGGCGTCTGAACGGCCTGGCCGGAGGAGTCGCCTCGGCAGAAACTTTGGCTTTGCCGTCCTTGTGTTTTTTGGTCGAAACCGGCTGAAGCTTCTTCGAGCCGTCGCGATAGACTGCGACCGCCTTTAATCCGAGTTTCCAGCCTTCCATATAAGCGGCGGAAATATCTTCTCTCGTGCTTTCTTTAGGCATATTTATGGTTTTGCTTATAGCACCGGATATGAACGGCTGGACCGCAGCCATCATTTTCAGATGCGCCATATAATGAATGCACCTTTTGCCGCTGCGTGGCTTAAAAGCACAATCGAAAACGGGCAAATGATCGGGATTGAGTTCTTTCGCGCCCTCAATCGTCTCATTTTTATCGATGTAGTCGCAAATGGATTTGATCTCATCGGCACTATAGCCGAGCTTTTCAAGAGCAATCGGGACGGTTTTGTTAACGAGCTTGAGCATTCCGCCGCCAGCCAGGAGTTTGTACTTAACCAGCGCAATGTCCGGCTCAATTCCCGTCGTATCACAGTCCATCAGAAAACCGATCGTTCCCGTCGGCGCCAGAACGGTTACCTGGGCGTTACGCAGGCCCACCTTAGTGCCGGCATCAAGGGCCTGATCCCAGGCGTCCTTGGCGGCATTACGCAGATACTCCGGGCAATGAGATTCCGGAAGGTCGCAGGCATGCTGGCGGTGCATGTTTATAACCTTCAGCATCGAATCTTTGTTTTTCTCGAATTGATCAAAAGGTTCTTTTGTCGAGGCTATTTCGGCACTTGCCGAATACGCGGTGCCTGTCATAATGGCGCTGATTGCACCGGCGATCGCCCGTGCCTGGTCGGAATCATAAGGAAGCGCCAGACTCATCATCAGAGAGCCGAGATTGGCGTAGCCAAGGCCGAGCGGACGGAACAGATGACTGTTTACGGCAATTGCCTTGTCCGGATAGCTTCCGTTATCAACCAGAATTTCCTGGGCAATGATGAACAGCCGAATCGCTTTTTTGAAGCCATCGATATCTAATGAGCCGTCTTCTTTACGGAACTTTATAAGATTTAATGAAGCCAGATTACAGGCCGAGTCGTCCACGAACATATATTCGCTGCATGGATTCGAGGCGTTAATCGGCCCGGAGTTCGGACACGTATGCCAGCGGTTTACCGTACTGTGGTACTGGAGGCCCGGATCGCCGCATATCCTTGTGCCCTCGGCAATCAAATCCATCAGCTCGCGTGCCGAATGCTCGTCCATTTTCTCGCCGGACGTTACGGCATGGGTAGTCCATTTAGTATCTTTTTCCACCGCCTGCATGAATTCATCGGTCACACGGACGGAAAGGTTGGAATTTTGAAACATGACGCTGCTGTATGCCTGGTTGTTGTAGTCCCCGTCGTAGCCCGCCTCGATAAGCGCCCAGGCCTTTTTCTCTTCCTCGGTCTTGCAGGTAATAAATTCCTTAATATCGGGATGGTCAACCTTCAGCGATTGCATTTTTGCGGCCCGGCGTGTTTTCCCACCCGATTTAAT
>DAOVMB010000114.1 GCA_030630905.1 Sedimentisphaerales bacterium | reverse complement strand
CGCACAGCAGCAATCTGATATGATTTGCCTTGCTTCGCATTTTCCTATTCCTTTAATGAAAACAATGAATCTGTAATGACGCTACGGCCGATACAGCCGCAGCATACTTCCGCCATCAAGCGAGTCGTCGGCTTGCATCTTATCACCACCTGCCTAAAACCTTTGCTTCGTGTAGGGTGTGCAACGCACACCATTATCGAAATCGGTGGGCAGTGCCCACCCTACCAAGAAAGAATTTTCAATCTGTTATGCGCTCTTAGTAATCACGGACGATAATCGCATCTTTGCCGACAAGGTACCGGTCTGACCCTTCGACTTTGAGATTATAAACCTTCCCCACATACGGCATCGGTCTCTTAATTACGCTAATAATCCCAATCGAGCCTTTTGGCGTTTGTAGTTTCGTTGCAGTCTTGAGATCTTGTACGGCTACCCAGTCGCCCGATTCTGTCAAAAAGTAATGGCGCTCGGCCACACAGATGCGATTGCCGCTTTGAAGCAAAACATCATAACATTCGAAGACGCCCGCATGCTCTTGCAGCTCTTGGACTTTACCCAGATACGGCAGAGGCAGCGACGAATTCTTTATCGTAGCACTGTCAATCCGGCCGACGTTACGTCGCAGGCCGACGCTTGATATTGAAACAAGAGTCCCGTCCACCCAAACGCCCGTTTCGCCCGTGAAACAAGCCCTGCCTTTTGGCGGCGGTGGTGCTGAGGCAGAGATTGTTGTGAACTTCCAGACGGCGCCCGGCGTATTATTGCCCTCGCTGTCAATCTCATCGACGCGCCAGTAGTACACAGTATCACCATCCATCCATCCGGGATCGAACTGCGTTGTGGCCTGACTGGATACGAACGGAGGGGGATTCTCAGTTCCGAAATAGACATCATGCACGACAGCGTCTGAGCCGGGGTCCCAGCTCAATTTGGCATCTCTGTCCACCTCGACAGCTCCATCGGCGGGATTTGGGTAGAAAGCCTGGCCAGGCAGCCTCTCCGGTGTTAAGCTGGCCTGAACCGTGCCGCCATAAGCGCCTATATTGATTCTGCCGCCGTTGGGCGCCGGCTCGTCCAATGGATCGGATCTCGGATCGCCGCCATCGATGCAGGGGCTGGTGACCGTGTCGAGGACCCAGATGTTATGCTCGGGCCAATACCGGCCTCGCCTGGAGCGTAGATGATAGTCACCGCTGTTTGGATCGACAAGGAGCGGGTCGCTTTCGATATTGCCTTCGGCTCCGCCGATGAAACTGTACCGTGCCTGGCATCCGAAAAGGTCGCCACCGGCATTGTTCCAGAAAATACTGTTGCTGATATCCGGCTCTAAGCCCCTGAAGGGTTCGATACCGTGTATGTTGTAGGCTTCGATACCGTATGTGTTATCTACTATCGTCAGATTGCTGATCGTGGGAGAACTGCCGGCGATGAAGACGGCCATGAAGCTGTTTCTTATGACGAAATTCCTCAGGATACTATAGGGAGTTTCGCCACTGTAGAACGAGACTACAAAATCGCCGGGATTCTGGAGCACGGGTATGCCGGCAGTGCCTGCAGTAACACCTTGCACCACGATCGCTTTGCCCAGAAAATTGATCTCTCCCTGGTACAGCCCCGGATAGACCATAACGATGTCGCCGTCCTCGGCTGTATCGATACCCTTTTGAATGGTTGCGAACGTTGTTCCCGGAGTTAATCCTTCGTTGTTATCATTTCCATGAACCGCATCGACATAAAAGTAATTCTGGGTGAGAGTCTCTCCTCCCCACCCACCTTCTGCACCGGCTGCGGCGACAACCAGTACGGCGAAAAAAACCAAAATTGCCAGTCTTGTCATAACATTTGTTTTGTTGGCCATTGTGCACCTTCCTTTCTGCTTTAAGTTTTGTTACAATAAATATAGTTCACCAACTACCGTTTACCAATTTCGCAAGCCACAATATGCCCGGCGGGTTCTGCTGTGGTCTGCGATAACTTCCTGTCCTCGGCCGAGTGAATTCATTGCCGAGATTATCGATATCTTGAAGGTAGGAAAATTCCAGTTCGCCCTCACCACCATTACCTGCGGAGAACGTGATCTTCTCGATAACATCGGTTTCCATATCGATGGTATAGACCAGCCCGGTTTGCTCTTGAGTTAAAACGACTTCTGCTTTAGCGCCGCCCGGCAACAGTCTGATTTCAAACCAAACCTGTTTTTCAGCCGCATCCCGACGTACCGTATCAATCGTATGCAGCCCCATCCAGGGCCGCCCCAATCCCTCGAAGAAACTCCCCGCTGCGTATGCCGCCACTGCTTTTCCGCTTCCGTCAATGACACACGCCCCTGATGCGCTGTCAACAATCTTTGTGCCGCTTTCGAGCCGGATTTCGAGCCACGGGCCGGATTGTCCGCTTGCTGCATATACGAACGGCATCCGTCCGGTCCCTGATACTTGCTGCCCATTGACCCGGCCGGTAATTCTGAAATACGTCCAGCCTCGCTTGTGCATTTCATCTCGATTGTCAATGATTCGCGCATCTTGCGGCCAGTCGAACTGGAAATATTCCTCCTCCAGAACATTGAAGTGGCGGTCCGTCCTCCAGATTTTGTCGCCGTGCTCACTGCTGCGTTTGGAGATTACAAGCAGACCTTTTCCCCTGCTGGAAACACGTTCGGTATCGGCCCGCCTGCCCTCCACCTGAGAAATGAAACGGCTCAAATCCTCGCCGTCTGTGGGCAGCCTTGCAACAGACAGATCGGGACTATACATCCGGAAATTGTTAACGTAGATAGTGTTCTTATCGTAGTAGTAGTTAGCATGTTGGTTTTGAAGGTTTCGGCAGAAAGAGTTTTTGCCGGAGGCATTAAAATTCAGCAGGCGCATCATTACAGGTCTGCCGGGGCCTTCAGGAAAGAAATACCAGCATTGTTCCATATCCTTCTCTACAGTCCGCGCCGGTGTATTGAAGGATGTTTGTGCATTAATTCTTTCCGGCCCTATATCGATCTTATCTGTCCTATGCGTCACTACAATAGTGCCTCCGGCAATCGCAGCGGTAGTAACCATCGAGACGATAGCGGTTTTGCTTGTTACCATCGCCGCCAGAGAAGCAGCGGCACCAACTTTTAGAGTCGCTGAAGTTACGGATATATTCGCAGCGGCAGCCTCGGTTGAGGCTGTGAGCTTTCCGAATAACACCAATGCCGCCAGCAGGTATCCCTTGCCGAGCCCGTGACGGGACAGCTTTTTGGCCAGGGCCTTCTTCGCACGATAGAACAAAGATTGGGCGCCAAACTCCGTACATCCCATCAATCCGGCAATCTCCGAATACGGCATGTCCTTGTAACAGCGCATGGTCAATACGGCCCTGTAACGGGGTGATAATTCCCGCATCGATATAAGAACGATTTGTTTCAATTCCCTGTTAACCATGTCGGCCAGGGCGCTTTGGCTGTCCCCTATCGCAATTTGGCGGTCGATGTCAGACAGGGAAATCGTTTTATGCCGCCACTGCCGGCCGTAGTGACTGCGAATCTTGTTGAAAGCAATGCCGTCCAGCCAGGACCAAAACTTTTCGGTTCTCTTCAGTTTGTCGAATACCTTAAACATTTCCAGAATGCTCTCCTGAACAATATCCTGCGTTAAATCTTCTCGTAACGTAAGACGGAGCACATATTCACGTAAATGTACCCTCGCCGCTTCAGCCAGGCGATTCAGACACTCCTTATCGCCGAGCCGTGCTTTCCTGACCAATTCAGCGTGCTCTTTGTAGTTAATCATTAACTCCTATTTAATATGTTCAACAAAAGCGCCAAACTTGACGTTATTTTTTGAGTTTTTTGTATTTTTTTTTGATCTTTATGAATTCCAGCCCAAATTTGCATTGCAACACCTGCAATCCTAGAAAAAAATCGCTTAATGAATCATAAATCCCTTTCTTCTTCAGGCAAAGGATTACTTGATCAATTTCCCATTCAAACCGGTTGCACTCGCTCTGAGCTATATATATAGCGATTCTCACGAGTGAAATGTTGATGATAATTTTGTGCTTTTCTTAAAAAATGAAGGAAAATTTAGGCATGGTTCAATCTAATATGCCCAAGTGTAATGCTCTCCAATCTGGTTCAATGACCAGAAATACTCATAACAGTCTGTTAGTGAATTAGCAAACACCCGCTGGATGTGCTCATGCTTGTGGCCTAATTATTTTGCTTTCTTTTATCCAACAGTACAGAACTGGCACAACCAGCATAGTCAGTATCTCAATTATCATCCCGCCAAAGGAAGGGATCGCCATCGGCACCATAATATCCGAGCCGCGTCCCGTGGAAGTCAGGACCGGAATCAGTGCCAGGATCGTCGTGGCGGTCGTCATCAGGCAGGGCCGAATCCTGCGCATCCCAGCCTGGATTACCATTTGACGGGTCTGGTCGACATTCGTAGGCGTTTTGCCCTGGAACGATTGTTTGAGATACGTACACATCACAACGCCATCGTCCGATGCAATCCCGAACAATGCCAGAAATCCCACCCAGATTGCGACGCTCAGATTGATCGTGTGCACGCCGAACAGCTCCCGCATACTTACGCCGAATACGTCGAAATTCAGGAACCACTCTTGGCCGTAAAGCCAGATCATCAGGAATCCGCCCGACCAGGCGACAACTATTCCGGAAAATACCAGCAGACTGGTAAGGGCGGATTTGAATTGGAAATACAGAATTATGAATATGATGAACAATGCCAGGGGTATGACTACCGAAAGTGTCCTGGCCGCACGGATTTGATTCTCATAGCTGCCTGCAAACGTATAGCTAACGCCCTCAGGTACAACAAATTCCCCGCTGTCAATCTTGGCTTGTAGATATCGCTTACATTCTTCGACGACATCAACCTCGGCGTGGCCTGCCTTTTTGTCAAACAGCACATAGCCAATAAGAAACGTGTCTTCGCTTTTTATCGCCTGGGGACCGCGCACGTAACGAATATCCGCCAATTGGACCAGCGGTATCTGAGGCCCATTGGCTGCGGGAACTAAAATCTTGTCCAACGACTCGATCTGGTCGCGTAATTCACGGACATACCTGACTCGCACGCCGTACCGCTCGCGTCCCTCGACCGTTGTCGTAATGCGCCTGCCGCCTATCGCCACCTCAATGACATCCTGTATCTTGCGAATCTTTATCCCGTACCGGGCAGTAGCGTCACGGTCTATATCAATCTCAATGTACGGCTTGCCGACGATCCGGTCTGCGAACACGGCGGCCGGTTCCACACTGGGGACGTCCTTGAGAAGGCGTTCGATTTCGAGCCCCACTTGTTCGATTGTGTCCAGGTCCGCTCCTTTGACTTTTACGCCCATCGGGGCGCGCATGCCGCTTTGGAGCATTATTATTCGCGTTGCAATCGGCTGGAGCTTCGGAGCGGAAGTCGTGCCCGGAATCTGACCGGCATTTACAATCTCATCCCAGATGTCGTCGGGATTCTTAATATGGTCTCGCCATTGTCTGAACGGCTTGCCACGCCGGTCCGGTATGAGGTCACCGTTCTTATCTCGGATGAATGTCCCGGTCTTTTTGTCGTACCGGAAGCGAATGCGATGCCCGTCTTTGTTGCTGATGTGCTCAGGCTTGTAGTTGATGATTGTCTCGATCATAGAAATCGGCGCAGGGTCGAGGGGCGATTCCACCCGGCCGATCTTTCCCACCACCGAGTCAATCTCCGGAATGGACTGAAAGGCGATATCCTGCTTTTGCAGAACGTCCAGGCTCTCCCCGATAGATGCGTGAGGCATGGTCGTGGGCATATACAAATATGAACCCTCATCCAAAGGCGGCATGAATTCCTTGCCCAGACCGGGAAAGCTATGCGCGACAGCGGACCAGACTGTATTGGCCTTCAACTTCTCCGGTACGAAGGAAAAGACCCTCCCGAATCCGAGCCAAATCATCGCAGCCAGAACGACCAGGGCGCAGGGAATCGATAAGAACGCTATCTTATGCCTGAGGCACCAGCCGAGGATGGCCGGATATAGCTTCTGGAAGATCCGGAAGAAAAGCAGCAGCCCGCCGATCAGGCCCGCCACGAATACCAGATTTCGCACGGCCCCTTTTTCCGAGCCTAACGGCAGCCAGTGATTTGCAAGTATCACTCCAACGAGAACCACCGCCACACCGTTGGCGATCAAGGGCAGAATACCGCTGGCCCTCTTTGGAATGTAGTCTCTCGATAGATGGTAGAGTCCAATCGCGCCGATAAGAACGCCTATCCACCAGGCGAGCCAGAAAACCACTATCGCCGCGGCGGCGATTAACACTGCGCCCAGCAGGTATCGCCTGAGTTTTTTCGAGCCGGCTTTTCTCGTGAAGAGGATGTGAGCGACCGGCGGAATTATCGTCAACGCAACTACGACCGAAGCGATCAGTGCGAAGGTCTTGGTGAATGCCAGGGGCTTGAAGAGCTTGCCCTCGGCCCCCGTCATCGTGAAGACAGGCAGAAAACTGACTACGGTAGTCGAAACCGCCGTCAACACCGCGCCGCCGACCTCGCTGGCGGCTTTGTAAATGACCTCCAGCTTATTATCGTCGGGGCTTGCGTCGTCGAGGTGTCTCAGAATGTTCTCGCAGACTATGATCCCCATGTCAACCATGGTGCCGATAGCAATCGCGATGCCCGACAGCGCCACAACGTTGGCGTCGATGCCGCCGACCTTCATCGCGATAAAGCACATCAGCACTGCTAAAGGAAGCAGGCCGCTGATGAGTATCGAGCTTCTAAGATGCACGACCAGGACGATTACGACTATGATGGTGACCAGTATTTCCTCGGTCAGAGCGGTATTCAGTGTGCCTAATGTTTCGTAGATAAGTCCTGTGCGGTCGTAGAACGGCACGATAGTGACCTTCGAAACCGTTCCGTCATCTAATGTTTTCCTGGGCAGTCCGGGCGATATCTCTTCGATCTTCGCTTTCACATTCTTGATCGCTTCGAGCGGATTGAAACCGTAGCGCACAACGACCATGCCTCCGACGGCCTCGGCCCCGCCTTTGTCCAGCGCTCCTCGCCGCAGCGCGGGCCCGTACGAGACCTTGGCAACATCCTTGATGTAGATCGGGACATTGTCATTGACTTTTATTACCGTCCGTTCTATGTCGGAAAGGTTCTCGATGAAACCAAGGCTGCGAATTACGTACTCGGCCCTGTTGATTTCAAT
>DAOVMB010000312.1 GCA_030630905.1 Sedimentisphaerales bacterium | reverse complement strand
GATCGCTATTGGTCTTGGAACTCAGGGCAACATTGCAACTCCCGGCGGTTCGGGCAAGATGTATATTGACGATATCAGCCTGTATCGGCCGAAAGAGGCTACTGAGTAGTATGCCTCGTCTCCGCTCGGCATGAAGGCTTTCTTCACCCTGAGCGAAGTCGAAGGGCGGGGCCTATGCCAATCAGTTCGGTATAGGCCCCTTTTGTCTCCGCAGGCATTCAGATTGAGCGTTAACCTTATTCTATTTTCCACAACTTTCTAAGCAATTCATACATTTGCTGGTCATGCTGTTTCAATTCAGATCGAACAAATGGATAAAAGTCGTTGGTTCCGAAAATGGCCTCTGTACACTCGGCAAAATACTCCTGGTCGTTGTTCAAGGCGTAGGCACGCCTGGACTTTCCGGAGATATGTTGAACCGACTCGTATTGTTTACTATCTACCGCTATGTTGTAGGCCTCACGAATTTCGGCATTGTCGTGGCCCAAGACACAATGATGGTAGGAGTGGGCCAGTTCGTGCATCACCATCCAGGGTTGATCAAGTGTCCACTTGAGAAAATTCTCAGAATTCGCGATCTCCACGCTACGTGCCTTGTCCGGATTGAAGCCGTTGTTACGCAACCACTGCTCGCTCGGATGGTAGCACATGCATCGATGTCGCGGAGCTTTGTATTCTACCCAGATCGGCACGTTCCTGATCTCTTTGAGGGCTTCATCCGGTACGATACGAGCGATCTGATAAAGCTGGTGGTTTAGCAGTTTCAGTACATCATCAGCGAGGCCGGCGTGATCCGACAATAACTCCTTGTTAACCAACACTCTCCAGCCCTCGATTTCTCTGACTATATAGCCGGTGGTGGGGGTATATTCGCTTGAAGCAACACAAACAGCAGGAAGTGTAATACAAATCAGCAATATTTTTTTCATCGAAGATGATTTCCTTGTATGTAAATCTTTAAGAGTACCTTATTTGTGTTCGGTGTGTACGCACACATTGGTTTCCATTCCTTTTAGTATATAAAGATTGATCGGAAAATGAAGTCACTATTGTTCATTTTTTTGTATGAGGGATGTTTCGGTTCTGGTAATATCGTGTTCGTTAAACTCGAATATCTGGAAATGGAAAGGAGTTGCTATGATGAAGCAAATGGCAAAACGTCCGTTTTGGATCACTTTGACTACACTTTTAGTTGTCCCCGCTTATGTGATATCTGTCCAGAGCGTTACGTTGGCGGCGGCCGGTGATGTGGACGAGAATCGTATTGAAACAATCGCAGCCAAACTTTCTGAAAAGCCCGCGGGTTTTGGCTTGCCCATTGGCAATCGCAGAGTTTGGAAAAAGCTGTCGGAGAACGATTCATTCAGAAAAATAATCTCCGAAGCGGAAAAGCTTCTGGAACAAGCCATTCCCGAACAACCTGATGATCTGTACCTGGATTTTTCGCGCACCGGAAACCGCACGCGCTGGCAGCGAGTCAGCGGCCGTCGGCGGGCAAGAGTCCGTACGTTCGCGCTGGCCGAGTGCCTGGAAAACAAGGGGCGTTTTATGCCGGCATTCGAAGAAATCGTCCGGGTGCTATGCTCCGAACGGACCTGGGTCATGCCGGCCCACGACAGGCAACTCACAAACTTCCATGGGAAAATCGTTGATATCGACCTTGGCTCCTCGGCGCTGGCCTGGTCGTTAGGCACTGCCGATTACCTGCTGGCTGACAAATTAAGTTCTGAAACACGCCTGCTGATTCGCAACAACCTGGACCGGCGTATTTTTCAGCCGTACCGTGACATGGTATTGGGCAAGCGTAAGAAAAACTGGTGGATGACCGGGACGAATAACTGGAACGCCGTGTGCCTTGCGAGCGTGACGGGTTCGGCGCTGGCCGTGATTGATTCTCGCGAGAGGCGCGCTCTTTTTATCGCGGCGGCAGAGCGCTACTCGGAGAATTTCCTCGATGGATTCACCGACGACGGCTATTGCTCCGAAGGGCTCGGCTACTGGAATTACGGCTTCGGTTACTATATCATGCTCAGCGAAATGATTCATCAAGCGACAGAAGGCAAATTGGACTTGCTGCAGGATGTTAAGGTGAAACAGGCGGCCACTTTCGGTTCGAGGGTCGAAATCATAAACGGAGTCTATCCCGCTTTCGCCGATTGTTCGATCAGGGCCAAGCCCAGCTCCCGTCTGATGTACTTTATCAGCCGTCGCTTCGGTCTGGGCCTGCGTAGTTGGGAGCAGATTGATCCTGTCTCCGCCGGTAGCTCTCTCTATCAGAGTATGTTGTATAGCTTTCCGAATTCCGCCTCACGGAGTCTGCCGGCACAAAATGCATCCCAGGGACCCGGCATCAGGTCCTGGTTTAACAAGGCGGGTGTCCTGATTTGCAGGCCGGCTGCGAATTCGACCTCACGTCTGGCAGTTGCTCTCAAGGGCGGCAATAACGCGGAGCATCATAACCACAACGATGTTGGCTCTTTCGTCGTAGTATTAGATGATAGGCCGCTGTTGCTCGATCCCGGCGGGGAAGTCTATACCGCTCGCACATTCAGCAGCCGCCGGTATGAAAGCAACGTTTTGAATTCCTTCGGGCATCCTGTCCCGCTCGTGGCCGGCAAATTGCAGCGAACCGGCAGGCAGGCCGGAGGCCGGGTCGTTCGTGAGGACTTTTCCGAAGATACCGACACCCTGGTACTGGATATCTCATCGGCCTACGATGTGCCGGAACTCCAAAAGCTTCAGCGCAAGTTTGTCTATTCCCGGCAGGATTCAGGTTCTTTGACAGTGACCGACGAAGCAGTCTTCTCGAAGCCCTGTGATTTCGGTACGGCCCTTATTACTTTTGACAAATGGCAGCAGGTTTCCACATCATCGCTGGTGATTCGCAATCAGGACAAAGCCCTGCGCGTAGATATAGAGGTCACGGGCGCCGATTTCAAAATCCAGCCGGAAACTATCAAGGAAGAACTCAGCGGTCGCAGACTACCCACTCGATTGGGTATTAACCTGACTAAGCCCGTGCTTCGTGCCGTTGTCAGTCTTACAATCAAACCGGCGAAATAATATTGTTTAATGGGAGAAGAAAATGGAATCTATGAATCGAAGAGGATTTTTGAAAGGTTCGGTGAGTGCGGCGACAGCTTTTACTGTCTTGCCCGCGGGAAGAAGTTCGGCGGCGGAAAATAAGGTGGTTCTGGGGATTATGGGAGTCGGCGGCAGGGGACGCGCGCTTATGACAAGCCTCGTGAAAAGGTCTGATGTCAAGATTAAATATATTTGTGACGCTGATACTCGATGCTACGGGCCGGCGGCGGAGATTGTGATTGAAAGCCACGACTATAAGCCGAAATTTGTTCAGGATTTTCGAAAGATGCTGGACGATCCCCAGGTCGATGCGATTGTTATTGCCACTTCCGACCGCTGGCATGCGCTGGCGACGATTATGGCCTGCCAGGCGGGAAAAGACGTTTACGTGGAAAAGCCGCTGTCGCTGAGCATCTGGGACGGCAGGAAAATGGTCGAGGCGGCACGCAAGTATCGCAGGATTGTACAGGTTGGAACTCAAAGCCGCAGTGCTCCATATACCGACAAGGCCGCCGAGTACATCCGCAGCGGAAAACTGGGGGACATCCATTTGGCCCGTGTATTTCTCATGCAGGAGTCAGGTCCAATTCAGGTAGCAGGTGTTCAGTCTGTGCCGGAAGGTATTGATTATGATTTGTGGTGTGGCCCATCGCCTATGCTGCCTTATCGTCCGGGCAGGTGGTTTTGGAGGCTGTGGGATTTCTATGTCGGCTACATTATGGCCGATATGGTTCATCAGATTGACCTGGTGCGATATCTGATCGGCAAAGATTATCCGGAGACGGTTTGCAGTGCAGGAGGAGTCTATCACTTCGACGACGGCAGGGAGCAGCCGGATACGCAGTTCACGACCTTCGAGTTCGATAAGCTTACGCTACTTTTCGAAGCGTCCCTTTGGTCGCCTTATATGCATCGAATCGTTCACTTGAAGGATAAGACCAAGTTTCCCGACTGGCCTTTCTGTGCTACGAAGGTGGAGATATGCGGGACCAAGGGGTTTATGTGTTTCGGCAGGCACGGCGGCGGATGGCAGGTGTTCGAAGGGGATGCTCGTATTCGCCAAAGCAAGGCAGTTGTCTCGGAGCCTGCCGTCTTGAAATTCGGCAGTATCATCGATGCGCATTTTGAGGATTTCGTGAGCTGCATTCGTACCCGCAAAAAGCCGAAGGCCGATGTGGAAGAGGCGCACCGTTCGATGGCATTGTGCCATCTCGCAAAT
>DAOVMB010000138.1 GCA_030630905.1 Sedimentisphaerales bacterium | reverse complement strand
ATCTGGGCGTTTAAATCGCCCGGCGCAATTCTCCATACGTGTGCTATGGCCGGAAATAAGGTTTTCTTCGGCAACGCGGAGGGGAAAGTTTACGCTATCGACGTTACCAACGGCAAACTTGCCTGGTCAGTCCAAACCGGCGCGGCTATTTGGAATTCACCGGTTGTCCATCAGGGCGTAGTCTTGATAGGCAGTCGCGACGGCAAGATTTATGCTATCGATGCCAACGGCGGCAGAATCAAATGGGCCGTACAGACTGGAGGACCGCTGCTCTCAAGCCCTGCTGTCGATGCGAAAGCTGGAAGAGTTTACATTGGTAGCGAGGATATGCGCGTCTATACGTTCGACCTGGTCGGCGGAAGGCAATTGTGGCACAGCGATAAGTTGCCCGGGGTCAGTTTCCGTGGTTATCATCCGGTCGTAGCACCCGATGGTTCGGTTATGGTTACTGTGACACCTGCGATTTCGCTCGATTCGTTCAATCCGATTCTTCTTGATATGGTCAAGGAGATTTTTGGGGATTTTGCGAGCTGGCGGCACACAAAAGAAGAAAACGCCCGGCTGCGGCAGGAAAACTTCAAGCGCATGCAGGAAACGGGCACCTACGAGGCACAACTGGATTATATTCGCAAACGCCTTTCCGAGGAGCCGGCCTATCAGACTTTTTTTGTGCTCGACGCAGGCACGGGTAAGCAGAAATTTGTTGCCCCGGTTGTGTACGCAGAGAGTATGAACGGAACCGGTGCCCCGCCTGTTGTCACGCCGGACGGCAGAGTCATCGTCAAATTTCGGGCATTGCTGCGCAGTCGCTACGAGCATTACTCGCCGTTTCTGAATGTTGGGTATCTCGATACATCCACAGGTCACATTACGCCGATTATGGATCAGTCGCGCACATACGGCTGGCACGATAGCCTGCTGCTCGTACACGATGAGCAGTGCCAGCTTGTCGTGGCCGGGCGTGTGCTGATCAATACGCATCAGGATAACGTAAATGCAATGGATCTGGATACTTTAGAGGGATATCCGGAACCGTTTTGCCGTAATATCCACGAGCCGAAGGCCGGTGAGGCGGCCGGTATATGGGCGACTCTTCTTCGCGGCCGGACGCTTGCTGTAGGTAAAGAATGGCTGGCGCGGGGCACTGCTGTCTATGGGGGCGGCTCAGTGGTCGATATGCCAGTTTCCATCGCCGGAGATAGCTTTTATTATATCCCGACTCACGAGATCAATGCTGGTGTAGCTTTGATTGCCTACAGGATGAAAGCCGACGGCAAGGCCGGTAAGGCCTCTGAAATGCCAACTCCTGAATTTACCGACGAGGAATGGGATAAAATCCGGCAGCTCCCCTGGGATTGGGATACATGTGAAATGCCGAGACTGAATAATCTATTGAAGAGTCTTCCGGGTAAAATCCCGGGCACACGTCGGCAACCGCTGACTGAGCAGACTGCCGGATCGGTCAGTCGTACAACAGATGAATGGCTCGACAGGTTCATCTGGGAGACGCCCACGGTGGAGTTTGCAGATCCGAGCGATGGCTCAGTTCTCAGGAAAGAGCTTTCCCGTTCTGTCAGAGAACTGATCTCGAAAGATTGGCGCCCCCTTGTTTTTCCGCCGGGAAAGCATCCACGAGAGGCTTATCGGTTCTTCGTCGAGCCGACCGAGACCCTTTTGATCCTCGCTCGGGCGTACAAATATCTCGACAGAAAGCTCCAGCAGAAAGTTAAGCGATACATTGCGAGAATGAGCCGCCCCGGCGGTGTGCTGGATGGGCCGACGGGACGGCGTACGTATGAACCGGATGCAGGCGAGATTCGATCCTTGTATGATATACCCGCTGAGCGGCTGTTTCGAGTGAACGATGATATTACCCGGCAGGCAATTGCAAGGTTGTATCCGCTGTGGCTCTGGGCGCATGTGACAGGAGACTGGAGCAGGGTTGAGAGTGACTGGAAGAGTTTACGGGAACTTATCGCCGAAGCGCCAAATAAAATGGAGGAAGATTGCCGCAACGGCTATCTGGCGGGGCTGATTGCCTATTGTCGAATGGCGAAGCGGATGCGTGATAATACTGCGGTTGAAAAGGGCCTGACCACAACTCGCGCAGCGCTTCGTGAACGATTGGCTTTCGAGTTTGCTCATACGCGTGGCGGGCTCATCACACAAGTGCCGGTTTTGCGCTCGATTTTCTCACGCTGGAGATACCTGACGCCGGAGATTGGCCGCTTTTGTGCCAGTTATGCGGGGCAGATACACAAGAACATGATGGATGTTTGCGTTGATTACCATCGACCGACATGGCATCTGGCATGGGGTGTTGAGACGATGTGGCGCAACGAATGTCCTTTTGCATTTCCGACGATGTCTGCTGAAGTTTTTACTGCGAAAGCTCTAATTCTTCGCGAACCGGCTGCAAAGCTCATAAGCTATCTCGACATTCCCTGGTGTAAGGCCGACCTGTTTTACATTCAAAAACTTGTCTTATGTATCGAGGCCCAAGGCAAAGTTACCTGGCAGAGCGAATCAATTTCGAAATAGCACGATAATTATCGAAGCTAACTTTGCCTGTTGTTGGAATTTAAACGCTCTCGCAATTAAGGATTATTCTAATCCTAAGCTGAAATTCTACAGCAAACGAGCGATATTTTCGGACATTTAGGAATTATTACTCATGGTTTCCCGACCGTGCGTCCGATATAAACATGGTAATGGATTTATCTGAGGGTATTTGCTTGTGGAAATCGGATTTAGAAGAAGTGCTTGTGCACAAAAAATGCCTGCCGGCAACTATATTGTAATGATGCTGGCGACGGTAACATTTACAATTCAGATGATTGGCGATCCCAAACAGCAGTATTTGAATGGCTTTATTTTGAAGCAATTTACTTTCTCTTCTATGTTTGGCTACATGTGGCTTCACATGAGTATGGCGCATATTGTCGGAAATCTCATAACACTCTGGATATTCGGTCGCAACGTAAGTCTCAAAATAAGCGATGCGAGCTATGTTCTTTCATATATTTTATTAGGATTCGCTGCATCTGCCGTACATGTTTATTATGATGGCCGCCCGACTATCGGTGCAAGTGGTGCAATTATGGGTGTTCTTGGGATGCATGTTGTTCTTTGTTTCAGGCAATTTGGTGTTTTGGGTCCCTGGTTAATTTTGATCTGGTTCTTATTAAATTTAACTGCCGGTATTATCGGGGATTATTCCACAACATATATGGCGCACACCGGTGGATTCTTGGCTGGCATGATTCTGGCGACCCTGCTTATAATCTTCAAAGTAGCTAAATGTGATGATACAGGCCAATCCCTTTTGCTAATTATTAAACCTTCTTTGTGTCAAACCGGTCTATACGAGAGCGCCAATTTGTCACAGGAAGCGGTATCGATATCGAAAAGAAGACCGGGGATTACTGCACGTATCAGTTTCAAAGTGGACGAAGTAAAATCAGGCAAACAAGTTCAACACGGTAAAAGACCGGTATCAGGGTAGAGATTGCCCCAATTTGAAATCCTGCCGCCAAGTTTTAACAAGAAACCTGTTAGTTTAAAGCATCAAATATATCTTACCAAGGTTTTCTAAAAGTCCATTATTTTGTTCTTAAATCGTTTCAAAAGGTTTTCGGAATAAAGATTTCTATTCTTTATAGGTAATTCTTTCCCTTAGTTAAAAAGTGGATTAAAATCTTAGTTTCCTAAATTCCCCACACTCTATTTATTGCTTATATTTCCCAAAAATTTCCTTGACGTTTCACTCTCTTTTTTGTATAATAGAAATATTAAAATATTGTGCGGGAGAAGAATGCCTTCGGCCGCGTAAAGAAGGGTAGCTAAAGGTTTGTACGTACTATATATAGATACGTTTTCAAAAGAGGCGGAGATGGTGTTGTTAAGGATATTAGGCGCTTGTGTGGCTTTGCTGTTTTTGATAAATAGGGCAAACAGGATAAAAGCGGCTGGTCATATTATTAAGTTTTTGGTTGTCAACTGTTCATTTTCAGGTTTTCATAGGCACATAATCTCCGCACATCAGATAATTGGAGTGTGCGGTTATTTATATTGTAGCTGTTTACTACGGCGATTTCTTACACTTGGTTACTGCTCAATCCCAATGTTTAGGATCGGAGGAGAATTGAATGATTTCAACAAGTGACATATCCCAGGCTTCCGGGAAGAAAGCCAACGTCCGTTTTGGTGAATTGCTTTTATCCAAAGGGCTATTGAACCGCAGAGAGCTGACAGAAGCGTTAAATGAGCAGCGTAGTCGAGGCGGACGACTCGGCGAGATATTAGTCAAACTCAAAATGGTAAGCGACGAGGATGTCAGAAGCGCTTTAGCCGAACATCTCGCAACAGAGCATGTCCATTTGGATGGTAAAGAGATTGATATGAACATAGCGCGTTTGGTGCCGGAGGCCCTCGCCAAGCGATTCAATCTTGTTGCTATCGATGAGAAGGATGGCAAGGTTTTGGTGGCTATGGCCGATCCGCTTGACGTTATTGCCGCCGATACTATAACTATGAAAACGGGCCGGGAGATTCAGCCGGTTCTTAGCTCGCTTCGAGAAATTCGTCAGACGATAGAGAAGGTTTATCATGGCTCAGATATCGACGAGCAGCGGCTTCGCGATCTGGTCGAGCATGCGGTTAACACTGAGACAGAGGAAGAAGAGCAAGATACATTAATGGAGAATGCCCTCAATGCTTTAGAGGCGGATATAAGTGTAGAGGAAGCTGCGACCAGGGCGCCTGTGATCCGGTTTGTTGACTTATTACTCAGACAGGCGGTCAAGAGCAGGGCAAGTGACATTCACGTCGAGCCGCAGGAACTTTCGATGACAATTCGTATGCGGATTGACGGTGTGCTTCAGGACATGGTTCCGCCACCTCGAAAAATGCAGGCGGCGATAGCTACCAGAATCAAGATTCTATCGAAAATGGATATTGCCGAACGCCGGCTGCCGCAGGACGGCAGGTTCAAAATTAAGGCGCCGGGCAGAGATATTGACGTTCGAGTATCAGTGATCCCGACAATATACGGCGAAAAAGTCGTCATGCGAATTCTGGACTCGGCGGCGGTAAACCACAATCTCGATCAATTGGGATTCGATCCCGAGCTTCTTGAAGAGTTTAAGATGATGCTGTCACAGCCGCACGGCATTATTGTCGTCACCGGCCCGACCGGAAGCGGCAAAAGCACAACATTATACTCGGCGTTAAATTACCTTAAAGACCCGCGGAAGAATATTACAACGGTTGAGGATCCGGTCGAATACCGATTAGCTGGCATAAACCAGATTCAGGTGAAGCCGGAAATCGGCCTGGATTTTGCCGAATCCCTGCGTGCGATTCTCCGCCAGGACCCGGATATCATCCTTATTGGCGAAATTCGAGACAAAGAGACGATTGACATAGCTATCAAAGCCTCGCTGACGGGCCACCTGGTTTTGAGCACGTTCCACACGAACGATGCTCCGAGTGCCATCAGCAGGATGGTCTATATGGGCGTTGAGCCGTACCTGCTGGCTTCTACCGTCAATTTAATCGTTGCTCAGCGGCTTATCAGGAGGATTTGCGACCGCTGCAAGGAGCCGGTAGCCATTAACGAACAGGTTCTAAGGCGATTGAATGTTGACCCGGAACGGGCCAGGGACGCAGTTTTTTATCATGGCAGAGGATGCGCAACATGCAACGGGTCAGGTTACTTAGGTCGATTGCCGATATTCGAGTTTTTAGTCACGGACACCGAGATTCGTGACAAGATATCTACCGGTTCGAGTGAAGCAAGGATAAGGGAAATGTCTCGTGAAAGAGGCTATAAGGGACTGCTCGGAAGCGGCGTCAACAGGATGTTGGAGGGTTTGACTACCGCCGAGGAGGTTCTTGGCGCCACATTTACGCAAAAAGTTCAACATGACCGATAAAATGTGTTGATTTACCTGGACTGGAGGGTATACTAAGTCGTAAAGGATTTGAATGTTGTCTTAGGAAGGTTGATAATAGATGATAACGTATAGATATGTCGCTCTGGACTATACGGGCAATATGAAGGAGGGGCTGACCAGCGCAGCATGTGAAACCGATGTGCTTGGCTGGCTTCGCGAACAGGGATGTACCCCCGTTTCAGTCGATGTGGTATCCTCCGGCGTCAAAACCAAGTGGCGGATGCCTCTTTTCCAGAGGGTCAGGTCCGGCGAATTAGCTGCTGTTTTCTGGCAGTTAACGACGATGGTAGAGGGCGGAATAACCATTGCCGAAGCTTTGGATGCCATTGCCGAAGACATAGAAAATGCCAGGCTCGAAAAAATACTGCGTCGGTTGCTGGCAAGAATAGAAAGGGGCGGAACAGTTTCGGAGGGCATGGCGGAATTTCCCAGGGTGTTCAACAAGCTTACCTGCTCGTTGATAATGGCCGGCGAGACCGGCGGTAATATCGGGGCGGCGTTTAAACGGGTGGCTGAATTTTTCACCAATCGCGACAAATTAGCAAGGAAAGTCAAAAAGGCGACGGCCTACCCTGCCTTCGTGGTTGGCTTTATCGTCTTTATTGTCATAATGATAATGACTTTGGTCATTCCGCGATTCCGTGACATATTCGAGCAGATTGGCGCGGGTGAATTGCCTGCCTTTACCAGGAGTTTCATGGCGGTATATGATCTGCTGGTCAACAACAGTTACTATGTAATAGGCTCAATCCT
>DAOVMB010000432.1 GCA_030630905.1 Sedimentisphaerales bacterium | reverse complement strand
ATCGATCCGATCCGGCGCCTTAGCCGGTACGGTCACGGTAATTTCGTTTTGACTCATAAGCATTAGAGGAAGTCTCGTACGTTTCTTATCCGCCAGCAGATAGGCTTTCTTGACCTTGTGTTCGAGACCGGGGACTTCGAGTCGTCCGTTCGCTGGCCAATCGAAAACGTGCAGATACAGCTTGCACGGCTTTGCGGTGCATCGGCCCCACGGAACCTCACCCAGCGGACTGTCCGTGGTCCCGTAAATACTCTCGCTGTTAACCTTCATCCATTCACCGATAGCGGCCAGACGCTCGACGCTGGGGCCGGGAATAAGACCTTCGGCCGTAGGGCCGACGTTCAGCAAAAAGTTGCCGCCCTTGCTGGCAATGTCAACTAGCTTATAAAGCAAATCCTCGCGTGACTTCCAATTATTGTCGTAGGACTTGTATCCCCACGTGTCGTTCATGGTCATACAGGTTTCCCAATCGACACCCGGCAAACCAGTCGCGAGTATCTCCTGTTCGGGAGTCCCGTAATCGCCGGCGAATTCGTCGCTCTTGCTGAGGCCCCTCATTCCCTGCCGGCCGTTGCCTACGCGGTTGTTGACAATAACATCCGGCTGGAGGCTAAGGCAGTACTCAAACATGTCCCAACCCATTTCCCGTGTCCAGTCCTTGATCCATTCGCCATCGAACCACATTATTCCGAGCGGCCCGTAATTCCGAACCAACTCTTTCAACTGACCCTTCAGATAGTACTCTATGTAGCGGTCAAAATTCGGATTGGATTTGCTCGTGTCGTTGTAATTCGGGTAAAAAGGCGCCTGCGCATCGGGATGATGCCAGTCTATTATCGAATGATAGAAGCAAAGTTTGATTCCCTGCTTCCGGCATTCCTGAGCCAGCTCGCCCAGGATGTCACGTTTGAACGGCGTGGCATCGATCACATCATAGTCGGTATATTTCGTATCCCACAGGCAAAAGCCGTCGTGATGCTTGCTGGTAATGACGATGTACTTCATCCCTGCATTTTTGGCGATTTGTACCCACTGCTCGGCGTCAAATTTGACCGGATTGAATTGCTTGGTGAGCAGCTCATATTCCGAAACGGGTATCTTCGCCCGCTCCATAATCCACTCACCTATACCCGGCACTTTTTCGCCTTTCCACTCGCCGGCCGGCACTGCATAAAGACCCCAATGGATAAACATGCCGAACCTGGCCTGGCGCCACCATTCCATCCGTTCGTTCTTACTCAGCGTGTTTTTCCCGCCGGGCAAATCGAGAACAGACGTTGCAGCTCCTTTCTGCCGACAGCCCGCAATCAATAGTACACATATCGCTGTGACCATGATCGCTGGATACATTAGGCGACTGATTGTTCCAGCACTATAACGTGACCGGATTGTCTTCTGTCTCATTTTTTTGCATCCTTGTTCTATTTAACTTTTCTGTACGGGCAAAACAGGATGGCCCGGGGCGGCATCGAAACGATTCTCATTTCTCGCCGGCTTACATCATGCCGCCCATACCGCCGCCCATGCCACCCATTCCGCCCATGCCTGGGTCTCCACCGGCAGGCATTTCCGGCTTATCTGTCGGTTTTTCGGTGACAAGGCAATCGGTTGTCAAAAGCAGTCCGGCGATACTCACGGCGTTCTGAAGGGCAATGCGGGTAACCTTTGCCGGATCAAGGATGCCGGCTTCCAGAAGGTCCTCGTATTTGTCCATGTTGGCGTTGTAGCCGAAGCCGCCTTTGCCTTCCATTACCTTATTGACCACGAGATTCGGAGTCGATCCGGCGTTGTATGCAATATAGTAACAGGGCATTGAGAGTGCTTTTGTCAGGATATCGGCACCGGTCTGCTCATCGCCTTTGAGTTTCAGTTTCCTGGCGGCATCGATACAGCGGATCAGAGCAACACCACCGCCCGGCACGATTCCCTCTTCAATCGCCGCCCTCGTAGCGTGCAGGGCGTCTTCAATTCGGGCTTTTCTTTCCTTCATTTCCGCTTCGGTTGCCGCCCCGACATTGATTTGTGCGACGCCACCGGTGAGTTTGGCTAACCGTTCCTGAAGCTTCTCGCGATCGTATTCACTGGTTGTAATTTCGATCTCATCTCTTATCTGCTTGATTCTGCCGCTGATGGCTTCCCGGCTGCCCGCTCCTTCGACGATGATTGTGTCATCGTTGTCGATAGTCACTTTTTTGGCCTGACCGAGCTGTTTGATGCTGATGTTCTCCATCTCGATTCCGAGGTCTTTGTAAATCGGCTCCGCCCCTGTCAGTACCGCGATATCCTGCAGCATTGCCTTTCTGCGGTCGCCGTAGCCGGGGGCCTTTACGGCTGCCACTTCCAGGATGCCTCTGAGCTTATTGACAACCAAAGTCGCCAACGCTTCGCTCTCAACATCTTCGGCAATGATCAGCAACGGCTTCTTGGCCTTTGAGACCTTCTCAAGCAGCGGAACGAGCTTGGCCACATTGCTGATTTTTTCCTCGTAAACGAGGATAAATGGTTTTTTCAGCTCGCAGACCATATTATCGGTGTCGGTTGCGAAATGCGGCGAAAGATAGCCCCGGTCAAACTGCATACCTTCGACGAACTCTACCGTTGTCTCGAAACTCTTGCCCTCTTCAACGGTGATAACGCCGTCTTTGCCGACCCGCTGGAAGGCCACTGCCATAATCTTGCCGATTTCCACGTCGTTATTGGCGGATACCGAAGCGATATTGATGATATCGTCGGCTTTGGTAATGTCGATAGGTTTTGCCAAAGATTCGAGCTTCTTCGTTACAGCCTCGGCGGCTTTCTGCATACCGCGGTTTAGCGCCATGGCATCGGCGCCTGCCGCGAGGTTCTTGTAGGCCTCTTTGAACAGTGCTTCGGTCAGGACAGTAGCGGTTGTCGTGCCGTCGCCGGCGATTTTCGACGTTTTACTTGCGGCTTCTTTGACCAATTTCGCGCCGAGATTCTCGTTTTTATCGAGAAGGTCAATCTCCTCGGCAACTGTTACGCCGTCCTTGGTTACGGTTGGGCCGCCCCAACTCTTATCGATGACGGCGTTTCGGCCACGCGGGCCTAATGTTGGCTTGACGGCTGCTGCGAGCTTTTCCACGCCGGCCAAAAGCCCCGCTCGCGCTTCAGATTCAAATGCCAATTCTTTAACTGCCATAATTTCCTGTCTCCTTCTATTATTTGTTGGTATTTGGTTCGTTTAGCCCCCTTTATTTGGGGGGTTGTTTATTTGTCTTTTGTCCTGGGTCTTGAGTCTTTTGTCTT
>DAOVMB010000106.1 GCA_030630905.1 Sedimentisphaerales bacterium | reverse complement strand
GAAAATGGGCAAAAAGGTAAATATGCGACATACGACATACGATATACGAGCGACGAATCATGGCTGAGCCTATTATCGAACAGATTGCTCAATGGATCGAAGATGCCCTGGACGGTGCACAGGATCCGGATGCCACGCTGACATTGCGGGCGGTCAGGCCGAAGGTCTTAGACTGGACGGTGCAGGACTTCAAGCACGGAGATGTGATTATCGAGGCCGATACTATCGCCACGCAGGGCAAAACGACCTCAGAATCCCGCGGTGAGCTGGCGCCTTTCAAGTGTTATGGCATAATTCGAACGCTGCCGGCCGACACGGCAGCCGATACCGTCGTATCGAGGATGATCGAGACTATCCGCCGGACATTGCTTGCCGGCAATTCGGCCGGCCGGGCCTGCGGTGGTGTGGCGATTGTTATCGATTGCCCGAACGCTTCTTTCGGCCTGATGGATGGTGGCCTGATAGCCGAGGTCGATGTCCAGGTGACATATCGCACCGGCCTCAAGGATGGATACGAACAGAAGTAAAAAGTAAAAAGTTAAAAGGTAAAATTAATCGATAATCACTAATCAATAATCATTTTTTTAAGGGAGCTAAAAAATGTCAACAGATGGTTTTACAGTAATGGGGACCGTACTGACCTTCGACGGTGTAACTATCGGCGAGGTCGAGAGCTGGGACGGTGGATCTCTGACGATCAATTTCGAGGACATCCTGACAACCGATTCGACGGATGAATACGCCGATATGATCCTCAAAAGCCTCAATTCCGGTCAGTGTTCTTTCACCTGCATCTTCCAGCCGAACAATACGACCGGCAATTACGCGGGCCTCAAGACCAAGGCCGAGGCGAAGACAAAAGGCACGCTGCTTCTGACCTATCCGAACACAGCGAACTTCAGCGGCCAGGCCGGCATTATTGACCTGGGCTTCCCATCGGCGCCGGATGCCGAAGGCGTTCAGAGGTTCAATGTGACGTTCAAGCGGGCCAAGAAACACACTTTCGCCGGCACGTAATTGGAAATTTAGAATTGAGAATGAAGAATAAGGAATTAAGCGATGCTTAACGATGGCGATTGTATAGAGTTCCTGGCCGATGTCCGGGCGCCTGTCGCCCAGGCCGGCAGTAAAGGCGAGCGGCGGATCGTGGGAAAGACTATCGGCAACTATCCAGCCAATTACCTGTTTCGCGGCGGCTATGTCAGCAAGGTCGAAGAGCCACCGGCGGAAACAATAACAGCCCCCGCACCTAAGGCGCAAGCGGCGCCTGAGCGGGAAAAACAAGAAAGGAGTAACGAAAATGGAGAAGATGACGGCCGAGCAGATCAAGAAGGCGATCATCGAGAACAAGACCAGCCAGAGACAGAAACCGATTGAGCCGGCTGAGCTATTGGGTGTTAAGGGTTTTCTATTTCGCTCCAGCTCTTACCAGATGGAAGGTTGGCGCGAGCTTAGCAGCGATAAGGACCCGGCCAGGAGGCGGCTCGGACCTGCCAAGCTAGTCCAGATATCCTTCAGGGCCGAGGATGGCACGGAAGTTTTCGAAGAGCTGGACCTGCCGGTAATAGCCGGTATAGACGATGAGCAGATAAACCCGATAGTCAGGCGGGTGCTGGCTGTCAACGGCTACGGCAACGAAGGCGCTGAGGAGATACTAAAAAACTTAATAGCGATCTGTGGCGTCGATGGTGTGTACGACTCGCTCGCGAGTATAAATGCTCCGTGTCCGAACTGCACGAAAGACACACAGCCTACGAGCTGCAAGAGCAGTACGCCTGCGAGCGATACTGGCCGGTAGGCGCAGCCGCCGAAAGCTGGCTGGCTATATTGATCGGCAATATCATCGGCCAGCGGATTTCGTTCAGCCAGGGTACGCAAAGGCAGATCGAGATGATCTGTGCGATGCTGGATGGTTCGTTCGATATGGAGAGGCACAAGCCGAAAAAGGGTGTGCCGCCGCCGGGCCAGATGAAGAATTTATGGTAAGACGGAAGCCGGAAGGCAAAAGTAAAAAATCAAAATGAAAAAATAGTAAATTAATAAATAAAGGAGAACAATCATGACAGTTGGAAGCAATCGAATAGCCGGCCACGCCGGCCCGGTGATAGACTTAAAGGCCTATTTAGCAGGAGATCTATCGGAGCAGCAGGTGCCTGTGCTGCTGAATAACGCAGGCTGGATTTACGGAACCGGCGCCGGTGCAGTCAATGTAATCTACGCCGATACGATAACATTAGCCGACGCCGCTACTGAGACCCTGGACCTGTTCGCATCCGGCTCTTTACTGGACATATTCGGCAGGGCCTTGACATTGAGCGCTCTTAAGTTTCTTTGCATCGTGAACAACTCGGCCGATGCGACGCTTAAAGTTCTTGGCACCGCCGTGACCGCAGTACCGATTTGCGAGGATCCATCCGATATCATCAAAATCCCGCCTGGCGGCTCGGCCGTTCTCTGGAACGATCCATCGGCGGCGGGACTGGTTGTATCGACCAATAAGGACTTGAAGCTCGAGCACGATAGCACCGGCTCCGATTCGATGGATGTCGATGTATTCGCAATGGGACTCGATTGACATTGAATATTTGAAAAGGCCCCGCGGCGATTGAGCGGGAATTAGTCAATCGCAAATCGTAAATCGGAAATATCATGGCTGATATGACACGCAGAGTGGTCTTAGAGCTGTTAGCCAAGAACCGCGCCAAAGGTGAGTTGGCGGCGTTCAATCGCGGTATAGGTACGACCGGCAGGGCCGTTAAAAGGCTGGCAGGCAGTATGATGGCGATGGCCGGCGTCGGCGGCGGAATGTATATGCTCAGCTCGGTCATGCGCAGTGGAGTTCGTGAGGCGGCGGCTTTCGAGAAGCAGATGGCTATGGTATCGACCATGCTTAATGACCAGTCCATGTCAATTATGCCACGCTATGTGCAACAGATGAGGACTATGAGCCAACAGTTTGGCGAGGGAACCGAAACACTATCGAAAGGTCTTTATGATATTCTTTCGGCTTCAATCGCTCCGGCAAATGCCCTTAATGTTCTTGCCGTTTCAGCCAAGGCGGCCAAGGCCGGCATAACAGATACGGGTATAGCTGCCGATGCGATTACAACGATCCTCAATTCGTACAGTCTCGGAGCCGAGCGGGCTGGTGATGTATCTGATAAGCTGTTTGCAATTGTCCAACGAGGTAAAACGACTTTCGCTGATCTTGCCCCGAACATCGGCAAGATAGCGGCATTAGCAGCCACAGCGGGTTTATCGTTCGACGATATGGGGGCCACACTGGCGACAATGACACGAGCCGGCGTCCAGACTGAAATAGCCATTACATCTTTGCGGGCGATAATGTTGAGTTTTCTCAAGCCGCAGGCTGATTCGATCGATATGGCCCGACAGTATGGTGTTGAGCTCAACAGCAACACCCTGCGGACTATCGGTCTGACAGGTGTGATCGAAAAACTCAAGAAAGCAACAGCCGAGGAACTGGCGGTCATCGTACCGACATCGAGAGCGATCACAGGATTTGCCGCCGCCATTCAAAAGGCTGATGCCCTGGCCGGCGACTACGATTATATGCTCAATTCGCTCGGCGAAACCGAAAAGGCATATCAGAAAATTGCGGATACATCGGCCTTTAAGCTGGATCAATTGAATCAGGAATGGATCGATCTGAAGAGGGTTATCGGGGATCTTACTACCGGGCCCCTGATTGGTTTCCTGGGAGCAGTGAAACGCCACTTGGAAGATTGGTCTCGATTTGTACGCGAGACTAAAGAAGGATTAATTGACATTGCACAACTTCTCCATCTAATGGAAAGACCTATCGAATTTGGCGGTGGGGGAGGTGGGCAGTTCAGAGGTTATGGTGCAACCGGTGGATGGGAATCGCCCACCGGAGAGTCATCCGCTGGAGCCCCTATCAAAGCACCGGCAAGCTCAGCCGGTGCGGCGGCCCCAAGCAGCACCGATCTCGCGAAAGCCAACGCCCGAATCCTTGCCGACACACGCGAGAAGCTCGCATCGATACGGTCGATGGATTATATGACTCGGATGGAGAAAATACAGAACCTTAAGGCTTACATGGAGGCCCATTCCGCAACGCTGGACCAGGTTGAGGGCGCTGAAAAGCTATTGAACGATGAGCTGATCGCCCTGCAGAACTCTCGTCTCGATGCGATGAAAGTCTATCAAGCGGAGCTTCGCGAGGACATGCAGAATACTTCGCTTTATACATCGGAGAAATTCGCCGAGGCTGCCCGGGAGATCGAGTGGTCCATGAGCGGCGCTTTTCAATCGATGATTACCGACGGTGCGAGCTGGCGTGATGCGATGAATCAATTCTTTACCGATGTTGCGGCCTCGTTTGCAAAGATGGCGGCGGACATGGCGGCCCGGGCGGCAATGGCCGGGATTATGAACATATTTGCCGGCAGCGGCAGCATGATAACAGCGGGCGGTTCGGCAGCCGGCGGCGGTAATCCTTACTTCCTTCATAGTGGCGGGATAGCGGGTGTCAATGGAGTCAGAAAGCCGGTCCCATTCGGTACGTTCATCGGGGCGCCGAGGTTGCATGATGGTCTGAGATCGGATGAGAGAGCGGTTATCATGCAAACCGGTGAGGAGGTAATTCCCAGGGGCGGCCGTGGCGGCGGCGGCCAGACGATCATCATCGAAGGTGATTATATCGAAAAGGTCGATGCGATCGATACGCAGAGCTTTCAGCAGGCCTTAGGCAAAGAAAGAAGTTTCCTGTCAGACCTTAATGTTGTATCGCGAAAATCTAACCACAGGTCCCGGAGGATTCGATAGTGGATATCGTTTTAAGCGATTTTGTTAGTCCCGATTACGGTCGCCAGTATCCCGTTCAGATGATCTACGAATGGTCTACCGATGTTGTCACCAAAGGGCTTAAAGAGCAGCGAAACGAGGAATGGCCGCAGCCGAAGCGGCACTGGCATATCAACTGGGCGGCCTTGAAGAGCGCTTCCCGCGACAGGTTATTAGAGCTTTTCAATCGGGCCAGGGGCAAAGCCAATACGTTTTTATGGCTGGATGGCGACGATTCTCTGTGCGAGCTGACCGAATGCTCGATAACGGCGGCAGGCGGCGAGAATACGACACAGTTGATCAAGACCTACTATCCGGGCGAGACCGAAAAGTGGACCGAGAACAAAAAAGATATAGTACCGAGCGGGATTTTCGCTCCTGTTGTCAAAATTGATGCAGTCACCAAAACAGAAGATGTTCATTTTACCTTGGATGATACGACGGGGATCATCGACTGGACCGGTGGGTCGGCTCCGAACGGGGCATTGGGAGCGGGAGAGGTTGTAACGGCGAACTATCGTTTTTATTTCAGAGTTCGCTGGATGGTCGATAAGCATACGGATTCGCAGTTTGCTCCTGGACTCTGGCGAATGGCCGGCAGAGGTCCTCATATTATAGAGGTGGTGGCGTAACAATTGACTATTGAAAGGTGAAAAAAATGCACGTGGTCTCAGCGGCATTTCAAGCGGCGATAGCTCAAGGCACGGTCAGGATGGCCGAGCTTTACGATGTTGCCCTGGCCAACGGGACTACTTACCGCTATACCAATCACGGTGGCAATATTACCTGGAACGCTGCCGGCGATACTTATACTGCCATTCCAATCGAGCGAAGACCGATTCAGTACAACACCGATGGCGCATTTGACGAATGCACGTTGGATCTCGGTATAATATCCGGCGACCTTCGAGCGAAACTAAAAAGCAACATCCTCGAGGCGGCCCAGATCACAATCAAGCTGATTCGATGGGACGCAGCTTATGCAGCCGACGAAGAAATAATCCTGTTCGTCGGTGTGCCCGACGTCGGATTCAATGCCAGCATCTTAAACGTTCGGTTGCTGTCTAAAAACGATTCGATGACTATCGTCGTACCCCGCCACATATATCAGCCTGGTTGCAATCATCACCTGTTCGACGCAACATGCGGGCTCACCAGGGCAAATTACGCTTATGCCGGCACAGCCACCGGCGGAACAACCACCACCCTTATAGACACGAACGCCGGGACGATCTATAAAGTATCTTTCGACGGTGGCGACAGCGGCAATCCGGTCGAGATCGGCGATGCCCTAGTCGGCAACGATGGCACTCCGGGCGATGGTGTCTGCGTTAATATCGTGTACCTGACCGCTGCGACCGGGACGATCTGGTACGTAGAAAATACGCATCAGTTCGTCGACGATGAGGTAATCACAGGCGGCGGCAATACAGTGACGGTCAACGGCACGCCGGCGGCCGATACTACATATTATCAGATGGGCGAGCTCGAGATGCTGACCGGCGACAACGCGGGTGAAAGCCGTCCGATACTGAGCGTTAGCGGACCGACTCGAACGGTTTTCTGGCCGTTTCCTAATGCCGTATCGGCCGCCGACACATATAATATATATCCCGGCTGCGACGGTCGGGCGGAAGAGACCTGCCTGGCTGTATTTAACAACTTGTCGCCGTGGAGGGGTTTCCCATACATCAAACCTGCCCTGGGGCTGCTTTACGCATGATTGATATTGAATATATTCGGGTCGAGGGGAAGGTGATGTAATGTTTGGACTACTGATTTCGACGTTCCTATCGTATTTCGCCAACATTGCTATCACGGACCTGCTGTCGGAGGATCCGGAAGTGCCGCCGATGATGGATGGTATGCCGATCCAGAGCTCCAAAAAAGGCACGCCGATCCAGAAGGTTTACGGGACCCGAGAGGTTTCCGGTAATGTCATTTACGCATCGAAGGCCGAGCCTTATGGCGAGGAGTTGATCCCCGGCTATAAAATCCAGGGAGATAAATCGGATTTCGATGAACTGCCCACGCTGATCCCGGGCCAGGGCTATCGCCGTTCGTTTTTGCTGGCGATCTGCGAAGGGCCTGCGGTCATAATCAGTGCTAAAAAAGGCGAAAAGAACCTGCCGCTGAGTGATTTTACATGGTTCGAGGGCAATAATAATTCCGGTATCCGGGCGCTTACCGGCAAGGACTATGGCGACTGGCCGAATTTGTGCTGCGCATTTTTCGACGATTACGATCTCGGCCCCGTCGGCCAGTTGCCTAACTTCACTTTTGTAGTAGCTTCAGGTACCGGACTGGCAGGCAAGACCCTGATCTACGACTTAGCCGGACTCCAGGCGATGAACGATGACCTATCGGCCGATTATGTTTTGATGACCGATATCGATGCCTCCGATACGGTCAATTGGAATGGTGGGAGAGGATTTATACCAATAGGTGAGTCCGGCGATGAATATAAAGGGACGCTGGATGGTCGAAATCACACAATAAGTAATCTATATCAAGACACAACAACTTACGGAGAATATACAAGTTTTATCGGTGTATTGGGTGATCCTGTTCATGCTTCACAAAATGGCCACG
>DAOVMB010000094.1 GCA_030630905.1 Sedimentisphaerales bacterium | reverse complement strand
CTCCTTTCATAAAAGTGTTTGCGCCAACTTGGACTTCTGTAAATTGGCTTTGTTTTTTCAAATCGACCTGTTTCTCCGCAGGCCGGGTGGCAGTTTCACTTTGGGACGGGGATTTAGACCGGGTGGCAGCCTCATCCCGATTGTCGTTTATCGGGATGGGGATGGCTTGATCAGGTGCGAGCTGCTGCTGGTCAGCGTCTTGCTGCTCAATTCGCCTCATTATTTGGAACCTTTTAAGCTCTTTCATCATCTTGGTCATGCTGTTCTCGATTCGGCGTTCGTACATAAACATCCTGTCGAGTACCCTGCAATTGGACCAGTCACTCGTGGCGATTCGGCCCAGCGGCAAATGATCCAGGTCGACTCTCGGATCGTCCAGCCGTATTCCCTTGTTTATGAAATAACATTCCCGTTTGCGTCTTGCTGGTCGATTGGTAACTATACGTCCTATCATATCGTCGATGACCTGATTTTGCATGCGTTCGGCCCGTTGCAGCCGCCATGACAGGCTGATGATGCGCTTGGCCAGCACCGCTTCCACCATCCCGACCGGAGCCAGTTCGGCGAGAAATTTATCGTGATAAGCTTCATAATCAGCCGGATCTTCGCCTGTTATTACTGCTTCAACAGCAAAAAGGCCATGCTTGACCGCATTCTGTGAGACGACGTCCTTGCCCTCATCCGTCTGCGGCCCTGTCGATTTCTTCGAATTAAGACGATTAGCAAGGATTTGTGCTTTAGTAGCCATGAGATTTTCTCCTGATTTAAGATTTTCTATTTGCGATTTTCTATTCGTTATGCGACATACGATATACTACATACAATATACGAAATAATTATTGTTTGATATATATCATAATTATAATTGTAGTGGCCGTCAAGTGAAAAAATAAAAAAAATATTAAGAATTTTATTTAACCGCTAATTTTTTAAGTTGTATTGCATATTGCGTATCGCGTACGGCGTAAGGACAGCCAGATAGGTAGGGTGGAGGCTTGCCCCACCAAAAGGCTCAGTCGAAGGAAAGGGCGAAAAATCTGTGTAAATCCTGTAAATCCTGTCTGAAAAGAACGCGGATAGATACGGATTTAGAGTCTTATTGGGTATTGCGTAACGAATGTATGTCCGGCGTCCAAAGAATTCATAGAATATTTATTTGACGGAAGGTATAATTAAGGTATAATTAATATACATGGAATTCGAATTTGACGATAATAAGAGCGGCAGCAACAAGATGAAACATGGGATAGATTTCAAACAAGCTCAGAATCTTTGGGACGATCCTGATTTAATCGAGATTCCCGTGAGAACCAGCGATGAGCCAAGATTCCTGGTGGTCGGGAGAATCTCCGGCAGATGCTGGTCGGGGGTTATTACTTACAGAGGCGATAAGATAAGAATCATCTCTGTGCGGCATGCAAGAAAAGAAGAGGTCAATATTTATGAAAGCTCGTGAATTCGACAAGCGGTTCGATACCGGCGAAGATGTCACCAAGTACCTTGATATGACAAAGGCAAGAAGGCCCGAACAGCAGCACAAAAGGGTAAATGTTGATTTCCCCCTGTGGATGATTCATCTGCTGGATAAGGAAGCAAGAAGGCTGGGTGTGCCTCGACAGTCAATCATCAAAGTCTGGGTCGCCGACCGACTCGAAGGTGCATCGTGATCGTGCCAAATAGCAGGAACAAGCACAGGCTTCTGGAGCCGCATATACCATGCTGTCCCTAGCATTCTAAAATGAGTGTGGTGTCAAGAAATTAATAGGTGGCTGTACCTAGCATTCCTCAGCGAACACATCCCTCGATATGGCCAAAGTGACCAGACCCTGGAGAAACATTGTAAACCATGTAAGCCGGTCAGTCGGTTAGCAAACCCCGAGCCGAACAGGATTGGGACGCACCCTATTTTAGTGAAAACCTGTCCTGTCAAAACGCCAAAAAGAGACCCTCATGAGACAAACTCAGTCTCCCGATGATTCAAAACACGAAACTTCCAACGATCCTATTCCAGAAACTTGGCGATTCCCCTCTGCAACCTCGCCTGTCGCTCTGCAGTTCTGTCAGAGGGGGTCTCCCGGTAGATATCTTCGATGTCGTCGGCACAATCTCGGATGCGCAAACACAGTTCTCGGGCGGTCAGTTGGTCGTCTTGTCGGAGGCCAAGCCGTTGAGACCAGCGTTCGTCGATGAGGAGGTTATACTCTCGCTTCGACTTGGGGGCCAGTGGTCTGAACGAGGTGTCGATCGTGTCAGCGCAAAGTCCGTCTAAATTGTGGCGGCAGGGCAGGCAGATGTCATCAGCACCCATCGCGATGCGGAGGTCTATGTCGGGATTACTTAGGATGTCCTTCGCAACCGTATGCACTGCGTGCCCGTAGGGATGCGGCTGGAACTCCGTACAGCCATCTCCGAGTGCCGTCACGATGTCCACGAAGTGATGCGGCTTGATTGAAATCACGTTTTTCCTTTCGACAATACGATGGTTAGGTGCAACACATTGTTAGATTTTAGTTAATTTTTTCTGAATGCAATTTATCTGACGCTTCACCAGCCTGTAGATTGAATTGCTGCCTTAATATATTTTTCCTATCCATAAATATCACTTCTGAATAGCATTCAACTAAACTTTCGTACCACGCGTAGTGCTCTTCAAACAGATACGTCAAAAACGCCTACATTTTTTTTTCGTAAGGTTTAGCCTACCACACACGAGCCTGTTTGCCAGCAGATTTTCTGAGTTTTTTTTGTTGCTGAGGGTAGTGATAAATGATTGCTGGGAAAGTTTTTAGCTTCTGAATGTTGATTGTCTGGGGAATAATTAGGGACGCACTAATTATCCTATCTTTCACCACTTTACTTTTATGTAAAAACTGGCGATATAGGCAGCAGCGCTTAAAATCAGAAAGAATTTCCCTGTTTTACCAATCTTTTCGGTCAACGGACTTTTTACTATTATCGCCACGCATGCAACGAACGCGATGCCGTAGAGAAGTCCTGTCATATCGCCATACAAGTTCCATGCTGAGCTCATTCCACCCCGATCGATAACCAGAGTTTTTTCCACCAGTTTCGTGGCTGTATGAATCCCTATCGGATCCATGAAATTGTATTTATAGACAGGCCAGTTCCAGATTATGCCACGAAAAGCGTGCAGCATGTGGGCTGCGGCGGTAATCGGAATAAGAAGCACCATGAATGCATTGAGCATGGCCCGTGGAGATTTCCATGAAACCAGCAGGCAGAAAAAAAGTGGTATGAGGATGAATACAGCAAGCCCTTTCCAGTTGCCATTGACAAAACCGATAAGGAGAAGAAGCATAGCCATTTCGGAGTATTTCAGCCGTAACTTCGTGAAGAAATCAGCGAACGGCAGGCGTAGTGAGAATCTGAAGTTCGATGAGGGACAGGCTTTCATGCAGTGTGTGCAGAGCAGGCATTCACGGTTGTTCGGTATTTTGGCTGGATGGAGATATGAGGTGCATGAGTGGCCGATTAATTTGTATTGGTTCTTTTTGGCTACGCAATCCTTTGTCTCGCATTCAGCGCAGGCAGTTGATTTGTCGGCGCGCCATTCAAATGCGGCGATGCAGGAATACATACCGATTATGCTGCCGAGGGGACACATATACGAGCAGAAGGAGCGTTTTTCCCAGATCAGGCCTGACAGGAAAGCCAAAGAGAGAATGGAAGCCAGATAGAATGACATATACCGGGGCGCCGACCTGACGCCAAAATACCCTACAGCGCCGAAGAGGATGAATGCAAAGAGGGCGGTAACAATCCAGCCGCTTCTGAGGATTCTCGGCGCGCGTAATTTCAGGCCTATTTTGCCTGCCAGCGAGTTCACCAGTTCCAGAGGGCAAACGGAACACCAGACGTGTCCAATCAGTGCGGCCAATACCAGAACAACCGGCCACCAGATGTTCCATACGAGTTGGCTTTCTAAATTGGTATTACCAAGATATGGCGCTATTTTGGGCTCGTAACTGACACAGACACTGCCGGCAAATAAGGCGACGTAAACGAGTAACATGAAAATTTGCGGGGCAATAGGGAAATACCTCGAACATGCTATTGCTTGGAGCGGTTTTATCTTCAGCAGGTCCATAAACGTAATCCTTTTATATTTTTTTTGAAATGGAAAAAGGGATACGATCCAATGAGCACAAAGTATAGCAAGCTGAGTATGCAATTACTATTGAAGAAGGAGATAATGACAGGAAATTTAATTTCAATATAAAAGAAGGACAGCAAATCCCGGGCCGAACAGGATTGTGGCTGTCCCTGGTATTCTTTAGTATTCTGCTTTAGTTACCCCGTCAATGACTTAGACAACCGCCTCGATGCCGTAGAGCCGGCAGAACCGGCGTAATGACGTTGCGTGCTCGCCGTATGCCATCACAAGATGGTGGCCTTTGAGGTCGGCGACGTCATCCAGTTCGTTGATCGTCGTCTCGGCGTTTGTGCGACAGCCGCCCGTCGGCGGAATACCGGGACAGCCCACCATCTCGCCTGAGTACACCAGCATCTGCGGAGTGTCGGTATCGGAGCGTACGGAAAGATATTTTGCGATAGTCACCTGCTTGTTGGGCGTGAACAGTACCCTGGGTACGCAGCCCCAGCCGGCCTCGGCATGACTCATCAGCACATAAGGCTCCGGCTTGCTGCCCGGACCGTTCATTCTCGATGCGCTCGTGCAATGCGCGCAAAAGTAGTGGTTTTTCTCCGTCTCGACGGTTGGATTGTGCTGGAATCCCGGCCTGTCGAAAAGGTATTGATAGAGCATCATCGTTAGAGTGGCGTCGAGGTCGGATTCGCAGCCGGCCGGAATGCCCTCGTCGCGCAGACTCATGAAACCCATACAGGGCGGAACGTGCTTATGTGGGTGTTTGAGACCGGGAAGGCAATCCATCATTACGGCGTCGGCTTTTTCGGCCTCGACAACACGTTTCAACGCGAAGTACGCTCGGGCCGCATCGAGGATGTCCTTTTCGTTGGGCTGGACCACCTTGGTGGCGTTGCCACGGTACGCAGCGGCAAGCTTTTTGACTTCGGCCGTGGCCTGTGTCCGCTGGAATTCTTCAATGAAACCCGTGTTTGCCACTGTACGAACCTTCGTCCCCAGATGCGGAACCACTCGGTCAGCGGCGGCCGCTCTGGCGATATTCAGGATGCAGCTTTGTTTCATCCAGGATGCCGCGCGGATCATGTTCACGCCTTGCTCGACAGCATCAAGGTTGTCCAGCGAGTTGATCATGTACACGCCGGGCTTTCGGTGAAACTCGCGTACGTGCCCGACTAAAAGCACGCCCAGTGTGGCAAGAACAACCGTGGGAACGTTTGTCTCTTCCACGATGCGCGTGACATGCGGCCAGTGTCCTTTCTTAAAGGGCACCAGCAAGAGACCATCAGGGGGATTGGCCTTGATCTCATTTATGAAACGCGTGACGCTCTCGTTCTCATCCAGCGCCTGCGGCTCAACAGAGATTTGCATACCCAGCTTCCGCTCGATGGCTTGTAATCTGAGAGCGTATTGTTTCTGGCGGCCTTCGGCATCGAATGTGGAGCCGGGCCAGCTATAGTAGCCAACCTTGCGCAACGATGCCGTCGGCGGATAGATAAAAGCAGCCCGTACAACGGCGGGTCGCTTGGATTGGCCAGCCGGCTGCGCCAGAGCCACAGAACCAAGCCAGTGATGTGAATTGAGCGACAGACCGGCGGCCGTGCCACCCGCTGCCTGCAGGAACATGCGACGTGATAAGTGTGGACTTGGGAAATCCTGTTGTGAGTTCATTTTAACTCCTTTCCTTTGGACCAAAAGATATAATGCCATGCGCGCACATCAACAACTGTATGAGGATGATTATATCGAGATTTCCCCATTTAATCTCATAAACAATGTTATTGCACACTTTGACACTAACTATATTTAATGCAATCATGTACAATTAAAGCCATATAACATCAAAATCTCAACCCAATTTTAATAATATTCCGGTAGGTCAACGCGTCGTGCTGCAATAAACATCAAAAAAGCCAAGCACCAGTGTCAAAGTTCCTTTTTTTCAGCGGATTTTGTGTATTTATTTTGCCGCTGAGGGCAGTGATAAATGATTGCTGGGAAAGTTTTTAGCTTCTGAATGTTGATTGTCTGATGTGTATCTTGAATCTTGCCGAAAAAAGGATTATAATTTTGGTTTCTATGGTTTTCTTCGACGTTTGCATCAAAAAATGTGAAAAAGTGCTGATTTTTCTGGTGGCATAAGACGGTTTGAGATGTCTATATAAATATCAGCCACTAAATTTATGCTGAAAGGTATGAAAAAACCGAATATCTGAATAGGCTTAAATGCTCGCAGACCGGGAGTGTAAGTTTTTACCAACAAAAAAGCATTTTCTTGTAAGAAAACCGTATTCTCGAGCGTCTGAGAAGGTAGTTATGAGTTGACTGAAGTCCGATAACGTTTCGGGCCGGGTCAATCTGATTAACGATTTTCGATTTATGATTTTCAATTTATGAAAAAAAGGTACAAAGTAGATAAAACATGTGCACAAGAGCAAAAGAACATAGGAGCACAGGCTTTTTCATGCCTTGTGCGCTTGTGACTTATGCACTTACGCTCTTTATAGAGAGGAATGAAATTGCGACAACGGAAAAAGTTAGGTGAGTTACTTTGTGAAAAATCGTACCTTGACGAGTCCGGCCTTAAATTTGCGTTAGCTGAGCAGAAGATCGAACACCGGCGATTGGGCCAGATATTGCTGGATCTGGGCTATGTAACGCAAGCTCAGCTCAATGAAGCACTTGCGCATCAGGCGGGAATAGAGAAGGTCGATTTGAGTAATCTTTCGATAAGCAGTGATATCGTAGGTCTTATACCGGCCGAATTGGTCAGCAAATACAATATTATGCCGTTAAGCCAGCAAGACGGCCGGTTAAAAGTAGCGATGACGGATCCGTTTCAGCCGCAGGTTATCGAGGATTTGCGGCTGGTAACCGGTTGTTCGGTGCGTCGATATTATGCCGAGCCAAGGGATATGGAGCATGCAATATTGAAATTCTACGGCAGCAATGTGGCAAGGATGATGGATGATCTTGTGCCGGCCGAACAGCGAGTAGAGGCCGAGGAGTTGGATAATGGGGATTACTCGCCGGCGAAGCTGCACGAATTGGCAAGAGAGCCGTCCCTGGTAAATCTTGTGAACCTGGTAATACTTGAAGCGATTGAGGCCCGGGCCAGCGATATCCACATCGAGCCGTTCGAGCATCAGGTAAAGATTAAGTACAGAATTGATGGGATGCTTGTTGAGAGGACGCCTTCGTCGAAGCGGCTCCAGGCGGCGATTATTTCGCGTATCAAGATTATGGCCGGCATGAACATCGCCGAGCGATTTGTGCCACAGGACGGGCATATCGAATTTTCCGGCAAGAAGGGCAGAGTCGATATGCGTGTTTCGACCGTTCCAACCGTATTCGGCGAGTCCATTGAGTTGAGAATTTTGGACCGGTCGATATCCATGATGAAACTTCACGATTTGGGAATGAACGATCAGTGTCTGGAAGGTTTCGGTCAATGTCTGCAACGGACACATGGTATTGTGCTCGTTACGGGACCGACCGGCTGCGGCAAGACAACGACGCTTTATGCTTCGCTCAACAAGATATACTCCCCTGCCGTGAAAATGATAACTATCGAAGATCCTGTAGAGTATCAGCTTGAAGGCATTAACCAGATGCCCGTCAATCCGAAAAGAGGTCTTACTTTCGCTACTGGCCTGCGGCATATCCTTCGTCACGATCCGGACATCGTCATGGTAGGTGAGATTAGAGACCGTGAGACTGCGAATATAGCAATTCGTGCGGCTTTAACGGGCCACCTT
>DAOVMB010000428.1 GCA_030630905.1 Sedimentisphaerales bacterium | reverse complement strand
CTATGGAGACTTTCGCAAACTCCTGGCCAGGGACGATATCGATGCTGTCTTCATCGCCACCGGAGATCGATGGCATTCGACGGCGTCGATCATGGCGGCGAGGGCGGGTAAGGACGTCTATTCCGAAAAGCCCATGTCGCTGACCATTGAAGAGAGCCGGGCGGTGGTGGAGGCCATGAAACGATTTGGCACGGTGTATCAGTGTGGCCATCAGCGAAGAAGCGTCGATTCGTATCGTTTCCAGACCGAAGTCGCCCAGAGCGGACTTATCGGCAAGGTCCATACTGTCATCGCACAGAATTGGGAAAATCCCGTAATTAAATCCCAAGGCCCCGCGCCGGTGCCGGACGGCATCGATTATGATATGTGGCTCGGACCCACGCCGTGGCATCCTTTTGTGCCGGCACGATTCAATGGCTGGAACTACTTCTGGGATACAGGCGGAGGCACCATCATCGCTATGGGTTGTCATTACACCGACATCGCCCAGTGGGGACTGGATACCGACGACACCGGCCCCATCCATTATAAGGGAACCGCCGAATTCTTGCCCGATAACTTTTACGACGTCCCCAAGTCCGCCGAGGTGACATGCACTTATGCCGACGGTCGCAAGCTCATCGTCCTGTCCCGCAACCTGTTTGCAGACCGTTTCATAAGATTTATCGGTGAGAAGGGCTGGATACAGGTCGACGACGAAACCAATGTCGTCACCGCTGAGCCAAAGAGTATTTTGAAGCTAAGGGGCATCTCGGCCAAGAGCTGGGCTAATCCGGGTGGACATATCGAGGACTTTCTGCGATGTATCCGAACTCGCCAGGAGACAGTATGCTCTCCTGAGAAATCGCATCGTGCTACGACAATCGGGCATATTGCGAATATCTGTTTGCGGCTTGGCAAGGAGCTGACGTGGGACCCAAAAACCGAGCGGTTCGACGATGCCGATGCCAACAGGATGATATCGCGTGCTATGCGCCCGCCGTGGCGATTGTAATCGCAAGTGTTCTCCATAGGGGACGCCTTACGGTGGGAGAAATGTGATGACAGCAAGGCTTCGATGAGGATGAAAAATGATAAATACAAATTCGATTAAGTGTGCACTTGTTATCGTTATATTAGGCGTCTTTGTAACGTCGCCGGCTTTGGCGCAATCTTTCACCGCCGATCAAATTAAAGATGTAATCAAGCAGTTTGGTGCTTATGACTACGCCGGCGACCCTACGCCGACCAACACCATCGAGAACATAGTCCGATTCATCCAGGATAAACCCCAACTTCGTGCCGTGACCGAACGGCAAATGATTGCCCTGCTCGAATCCGACGCTACCATTCGCGCCAAGCAGTTTGTTTGTCATCAGCTTTGGATCATAGCTACCGATAAGTCTGTTGCGGTGCTGGAGAAAATGCTGTTAGAAATAGACACCGCCGAGATGGCCTGTTATGCGCTTAGGACGCATCCTTCGGATGCTGCAACTCGGGTTTTGCGAGAGGCCCTCAGCCGTGTTGACGACCAGACAAAGATTCGCATCCTCAATAGTCTTGGCGATAGAAAAGACACCGCCTGTGTCGGTCAACTCATCGATTTGCTTGAGTCCGAGAACGCAGATGTAGCCGAGGCCGCTGCTATTTCACTCGGGACTATCGGCACGGAAAAAGGCGTCGATGCGATCGAAAAGGCTCGGGCAACCGCCTCTGGGAAGATGCACGTCATTCTCACGCGCGCGTGGCTGAGATGCGCCGAGTACTATGCTCAAAACAACCGTATGCGCGATGCGTTAGCGATATATGAGACGCTTTTCGATGAGTCCGAATCCTTGCCCGTGCGCAGGTCGGCATTGGTATCGGCCCTTAATACGGGCCACACCTATGCCGTCAAGTTGATGATTGCTGCTATCGAGCAGGATGATCCAATGCTTCGTGCCGCCGGCATTGCAAATAGCTCTCTGCTCAAAGGTCCGGAGGTAACCAGGAAGCTTATTTCAGCAATTGAGACAGCCGAAAGCAATACACAAGTTCTGCTCGTAGAAGCCCTCGGCCGCAGGGATGGTCCGCTGGTGAAGGATGCTGTCACCGCGGCGGCGGGCAGTAAGGAAGTTGATGTTAGAATTGCCGCCTACGATGTGCTGGCTCACGTCGGCGATGCCTCCTCTGCCGCCCTGCTCTGCAACGCTCTGAACCAAAACCCAACCAGGCGCCAGGTCGATACGATACTTGCCTGCCTGCGCCGAATGTCCGCAGACGGTGCCGATCGTGTAATCGTTGAAGCGTTGAACAGGACCGATGCGCCGGTCAAGAGCCTTTTGATTCGTGTGATCAGTGATCGCCGCTATCGCCCTGCTGCGGAAATGTTATATGGCTATACGGGTGATAAGAATCCGGCTGTCGCCAAGGCTGCGCTTCGGGCGATTGGTTCGCTGGGTAATTACCAAGGCGTGCCGAATCTTATTGATGTGGTGCTTGAGAGTCCCAATGAAACCGTCGCCGAAGAGGCTGTACGCGCGATCATAGCTATTACGCGAAGAGGCGAGAGACGAGCAACGAGAGACGAGCGACGAGAGACGAGAGACGTCGGCGAGTTGATACTGGGGCGTCTTGAGAAGGTCGATTCCGCAGCCGGGCGATGCAGTTTGATGCGGGTTTTGGCCGCGGCGCCAGGTGAGGATTCTTTGAAATGGCTGCAGGCCGCGTCTAAGGACCGGAATGCCCGGGTGCGAGATTGTGCGGTGCGGACGCTGGCCGACTATCCAGAGGCGACTGCGGCCCGGATACTGTTAGACATCTTTGAGACGACTCAGAACAAAGCGCATCGCATACTCGCACTTCGCGGTTGTATTCGGCTGTGCAAAACGACTGATATATCGGCCGAAAAAGCAGTTAAGCTCTGTCGACAAGCAATGCAAGAGGCCGCCACAGTCCCCGAGGAGAAGCTCATTCTTTCGGCACTGGCCGAGGTAGTGCATCCTGAAGCCCTGCAAATTACTCTCGATGCAATGGAGCGGCCTGCGGTCAAGACCGAAGCGTCGCTTGCCGTTATTGCTTTGGCGGAAAAGGTCGCGGCAACGGATCCTGCCGCCGCATCGGCCGGGGCTGAGAAAATCTTAGGCGATTCTACGCTGAGCGAGTTGCATCCTCGAGCCCGGCAGGTGATCGATGCGATTAAGAAAGCCGCTTTGCTGCGGTAGATAGAGCAAGACCTAAAGCCGGGTGTGCTTGTCAAGCAGGCGTCGGATCGCTTGTTGCTTGCTTGAACCAAAGTAATACGAGAAGGCCCTTAATTTTCTT
>DAOVMB010000195.1 GCA_030630905.1 Sedimentisphaerales bacterium | reverse complement strand
CGGGCGAAGATGTTCCGGCGGTTGAATTTGACCTCGTTTCGGGGCAGACGGTCGTAAAATAATAGCCGGATGATTCTCGGCACGGCGATATGAAAATTCACAGTCGATACCCAATCGTGTCCATCCGGCTCGAAATCACGCCGGAACTGGCTTACTTCGCACCAGCTCTCGAAATCATAATTGGAATATCGACCCTCCTCAAGTGAGACGACCTCGGCAAGGTCGCGGAACAGCAGGGAAAACGCCCGCCTGGCGCCGACTATACGGATCGCCATATAATGCTTGTTGAGCACAAGGACATTACAATCCAGACCCGATTGATATTCTCCAGCAATCATAACTCGTATGTCGTATTTATCATTGTATATTTCAATGGTGAAATGGAGAACTCCGTAATCTTTGCAGCCATGCCTCGGGCAATGCAAGACGACAGAAGACAGAAGTCGGACGACTGATTTCCGATCTCTGATTTCAGACGACTGAAGGGCCTGAAACAAAAAGCAACTTTACGACTCTTCTTTACTTTCTGAGGCCGAACTTTCTGATGCCGATTGGGCAACTACATTCTCAGCTCTCAGTCCCTTGTCACCCTCGACAATTTCGAAAGTGACAGGATCGCCTTCAACAAGAGTTTTATATCCATCACCTGAAATACTTGAATAGTGGACGAAAATATCACGGCCATCATCGGTAGCGATAAATCCAAAACCCTTACGCGGGTTAAACCACTTAACTTTTCCGTCTAACATAAAACGCTCCTTTTGCTAACTAAAACCGACTATTCGCTGCACGCCACACAACTTATAGCTGGCAACTCGCCGTTGGAATCGACTGCATTCTGTTGCGGGCGATGGCTGTTTAATCAGGACACTTACTTAGCCTTGGCTGATTCTGCGACAGGAGCGCAAAGATTTTCCCTCATCAGCCGACCCATCTTGAACTTAACCGTTCGTTTCTCAGGAACCTCGACTCGCTCAAGGGTTTTCGGATTCTGCGCAACCCTTGCGGCCCTGGTCCTGGTTTCAAAAACACCAAAATCGCGGAATTCCAAACGGTTATCCTCGCACAGTTCCCTTGTTACCTCATCAAGGAAAGCCTGAATTATGCACTTGACTGTCACTCTTTTTGCTTGTGTCCGCTCTGCAATTCGGTCAATAAGTTCCTTCTTTGTAATTGTCGCCATAGACTACCTCATTTCAGGAAAGAGCAATTAGGAAACTGGTTTCTGTTTACATTAAAAAGCTGCCGCATAATAAACCTGTTTTCTTTAATCATCCAACAGCTCATCACACACCTCTATGCATTTTGACGATTTGATTGCGGCCGCTTGAGCGGTGTTTTCCAGAGCAAGAATTGCTTTTGTCGACCGCAAGACTAACCGGCAAAACGCAAATTTCGAAACTTCACAACTCACTATACAACAAAGACTTCTATACGGCAAGCAAATTTCACATAAAATTCTTCAGATTCCAAATTTTTTTTGGACACCATCTCACGGGCCACGAAAAACCCGAGAATAGTTACACCTCTTCAAATATTAAAGAGGCCCATGTACAGAGATATTCGGCAACAACTCTGGAAAAAACGCAGTACAAGCGGGAAAACCTCTCTTTGAAACGATTAAATATAAGCTTATGAGTAACAAAATCTTATGCTAAAATGCCCGCAAAGCAAAATAGTTTATTGACCGGCAGAAGATTTATAGGCATAATCAGCATTTTTAGTTTTTATACATTTATTCTGATATAAAGGATGCAGAGTTTACTTAGGGCAGGATTGGCGTATATGTCTCAAGATAAGAGCGATAAAAGCAGTTTCGATAAGCAAGCTCGGAAAAGTAAAGACAGGGCGGCTGAAATTGCAAACACCTTTGAATGGCTGATAACCGCTTTCATATTGGCCTTTGTCTTCCGGGCGTTCGTCATGGAGGCGTTTCGCATTCCGACCGGCAGTATGGCCGACACGCTAAAAGGGGCTCATTTTCGTTTGCGATGCCGGCAGTGCGGATATCAATACGAGCATGGTTTTGTGCCGAGGGATTATGGCTATTCCGAGGATACCGTTCCTTCCGGCAGCGTCCCTCTGGCGATTACCCGCTGCCCAAACTGTGGCCGCTACCCGTCTCGACTGCTGTGTAGCAGATGCGGACCAGTTGCCGGTACCACCTTTATTGCGAATCGAAACGGGACTCGTCAAAACACCAGCCCGAGCGGTAATACGGCGGTGCCTTCCTCTCACTGCCCAAAGTGTAGCCGTAACCTTATGACCGCTGAGGCAATGCCGGTAGCCAATGGCGACCGCATACTCGTTCTAAAATGTATCTACCAGTTCATTGAACCTAAAAGATGGGATGTCATCGTATTCAAAAATCCGCCCGAGCCCGCAATCAATTATATCAAACGATTAATTGGCCTGCCGGGTGAGAAGATACAGATCATCGACGGGGACATCTACATCGATGATAAAATCGCCCGAAAACCCGCCAAAATCCAGAAAGAGCTGTGGATGCCGGTCTATGATAACGATTATCAGCCCGTTCGGCCTGGAGAAGTTTCGTTTAACGGTCACACCTGGGCCCAGCCGTTCAGAAATGTCGGGGATTCAAAATGGGTCACGACAGACAGCAACAGTCCAACCATATTTAGTTTGGACAGCCCTGGCGGCCCAATCAATTCGGTGGTTTATAACACTTCTATCGGTAACGATTTCAAGGCTACTTATGCGTACGACGATATTGATGGCTACAGCCGTATGCCGATCTGCAGTGACTTTATGGTGCGTTTCGACTGCCGGGCGGCCGACTCGCAGGGACGTATCGGCATCGCTCTGAGCAAATATGAAACCACCTACAAAGCGTGGGTCGATTTGGCGGGTGAAATGGTCATCGCAAAAAGCGACAAAGGCGGTCAAACCAGCGATCTGGTTCGCTTAGGCCCCGTGCCTGTAACCGAATCGGCTCTTGTCAAATTTGCCAACGTGGACCACCAATTGATTTTTCAATACGGCAGCAAAAAGTTAACTTACGATTTGGGATGGAATATGGAGGATGCCGGGCCGATAAGAGAAGATATCGAGCCGCGAGTGGAAATCTTCGGCTCGGGCAGGCTAACACTCTCCCACATAGCAATTTTCAGGGACATTCATTACACTGAACCACCAAGGTATTCCAGCAGAAGCGAGGGAAGCAGAGCCACAAAGGACCATCCCTTTACCCTTGAGGAAGATCAGTTTTTTGTCCTGGGTGACAACAGTCCCAACAGTGAGGATGGCAGGTTGTGGAACAGGCCCGGCGTGGCAAATAAGGGATTGTCTAACTATCGTACGGGGACAGTTCCGCGCGACTACCTGGTAGGCAAGGCGTTGTTTGTCTATTGGCCCAGCGGATTCAAGCCGTTTGCAGAATTCCCATTTGGTATTGTACCCAACGTTGGCCGGATGCGGTTTATCTACGGCGGCTCTAATGGAAGCGATTAACCGATTGGCGTTTGCCGATTGGCGATTTAAAATCGGAATTCGTAAATTGAATGCCTCGTCTCCGCTCGGCATGAAGAGCGCACCGCTTAATCCTGAGCGGAGTCGAAGGGAAGGAAAGGAAAATGATATGAACCGGATCAAATTAATATCGGCGATAGGGATTGTCTTTTTGTCATTGTCAGGCCCGGGATGCACGGACGAAGGGGCAATGCGCAAAAGCGGTAAAGCTCAATTCACAGGCACTACCACCGGGAATCTGCGCTGTGAGTACCTTGTCAATCCCATGGGTATTGACGTAATTAAGCCTCGGCTGAGCTGGATTCTAAAATCCGAGCAGCGATCTTGCATGCAGAGCGCCTACCATATTTTAGTTGCCTCCAGCGTCGAAACACTTAAGCGGAACAAAGGGGACCTGTGGAACAGCGGCAAAGTCAAATCCGACCGGAGCAATCAGGTTGTGTACAAGGGCAAGACTTTAAAGTCGCGGATGCGCTGCTATTGGAAGGTCCGCGTCTGGGACAGGAACGGCCGCGTATCGGCCTGGAGCGAGCCGGCGACGTGGACCGCCGGTCTGCTTGAATCCGAAGACTGGCAGGCAAAATGGATCGGTTACGATGCAGAGCCGCCTGCAATTTATGAGCAGCAGCAGACATCTGATCAGCTCAGTCTCGAGGGCGGCAAATGGATATGGTTTGACGAAGGTGACCCGATAAAGAACGCTCCAATATGCACGCGGTTTTTCAGAAATAGTTTCGAGATCGCATCGGGTAAAAGTATCAAGCGGGCGCGTTTCGCGCTGCTGGTCGATAACCAGGCGACCCTTTTTGTCAATGGCCAAGAGGCGGGACAGGTCGGCGGCTGGCAGTCGGTTCATAAGCTCGATATTACCGACAAGATTGCCACCGGGACCAACACGCTGGCGATTGCCGTGTCTAACCAGGGCGATGACGCCAATCCGGCGGGGCTTACCGGCAAGCTGTTAGTGGAGTTTGAGTCCGAAGAGACCAAGGTCGTTTCAATTGACAGTTCATGGAAGGCATCCAACGTCGAGCAGGACGACTGGCAGACGCCTGGCTTCGATGACAATGCCTGGTCCGACGCGAGAGTGATTGCGCAGATGGGCGATAGTCCCTGGGGACAGCCTTCAGAGGAAGGGCTGGTTTTGCCACCGCCGCCGTACATGCGTAAAAGTTTTGTCGTCAACAAGCCGGTTAAACGCGCTGTTGTATATGCTTCGGCCCTGGGGCTATACGAGTTGCAGATCAACGGCAAGCGCGTGGGCAGAGACTACTTCACTCCCGGCTGGACCGACTATACCAAGCGAGTGTATTACCAGACTTATGACGTGACCGATTTACTTACTCAGAGCGGTAATACCGTTGGCGCCATTCTTGCCGACGGATGGTATGCCGGGTACCTGGGCTTCGGCAAAAAGAGAGAGCATTACGGCAGCGAGCCGCGATTGTTCGTACAGCTCGAAATCGAATACGCCGACGGCACCAGGCAGGTAGTTGTAACCGACGAATCATGGAAGGCCGCTTACGGGCCGCTGTTCGAGGCGGACTTCCTGATGGGCGAAACCTATGACAGCCGCAAAGAAACCGCTGACTGGTGTAAGTACTGGTTCGACGATACCGGCTGGGACGCAGTAGCCGTGACGGACCGGATAGAAGCCAGAATTCAAGCCTATCCCGGCGTGACGGTTCAGAAGATTCTCCAGATCGACGCAAAAGAAATCACCGAGCCGAAGAAGAATGCGTACGTTTTCGATATGGGCCAGAATTTCTCCGGCTGGGTTCGGCTCAAGGCTACAGCTCAGGCCGGCACGAAAATCGTGCTGCGATTCGCAGAAATGCTCAATCCCGACGGGACGATTTATACCACCAACCTTCGTGAGGCGCGCTGCACCGATACGTATATCTGCAAAGGCGGCGGCGAAGAAATCTGGGAGCCTCGCTTTACTTTTCACGGCTTCCGCTACGTGGAGGTCACCGGCTATCCGGGTAAACCGGCGCTCGACGCGATTTCCGGAATTGTCCTTCATTCGGATACGCCGACGGCCGGGGCCTTCGAGTGCTCCAATCCTATGGTCAATCAACTCTATCGTAATATAGTCTGGGGGCAGCGGGGCAACTTTATCGAGGTGCCGACCGACTGCCCGCAGCGGGACGAACGGCTCGGCTGGACCGGTGACGCCCAGATTTTCATCCGCACCGCAACGTATAATATGGATGTCGCGGCCTTTTTCACCAAGTGGCTGGTTGACCTCGAAGATGCT
>DAOVMB010000415.1 GCA_030630905.1 Sedimentisphaerales bacterium | reverse complement strand
TACAGTGGCCGCACTTGCCGATACCGCAGCTCATATTCTTTTCCATCGAAAGGTAAATCTGGCTACCCTTAAAGCCGAACTCTAACATCTTCATCGTTGCGAATTTCATCATGATCGGCGGACCGCAAACGACCGCTACGGCGTTTTTTACATCCACGTCGTTCTTTGCGCAGATAGTAGTGACAACACCGACGTTGTCTTTCCACTGGCCGTCTGCTTCGTCAACGGTCAGCTTCATATTTACACCCTTAATTTTTTGCCAGGAGCCGAAGAGCATGTTTTTGTAGATAAAATCTTCAGGCGATTTGGCTCCATACCGGCAAACCACGGATTTGAAATCCTTAATTCTGTCGACGAGAGTTAAAAACAACGACCGTATCGGCGCCAAGCCCACACCGCCACTTATAATATAGACTTCTTTACCGGCAAAATCTTCGATCGGATAGCCTTTGCCGTAGGGTCCGCGAATGCCGACCTTTTGTCCTTTTTTGCATTCGTGCAGCAGGGCCGTGATCCGCCCGGCTTTCATAATGCTGATTTCCATTTTATCCGTGATGGCGGGCGAAGAGGATGGCGTAAACGGTGCTTCGCCCTCGCCCGGCAAAGTCAGCTCCACGAACTGGCCGGTCGCAAACTGAAATTCCTCTTCCGGCACAACGACAAAACTTTTAATCGTCGGAGATTCGTCGATAATGTCAACTATTTCGCCGTTTATCGGTTGGTAGAGATTCTTGTTCATTTTCCAACTTTCGCTTTTTTCTTACCTTTGCCCTTAAGTTCTTCGTTGAGTTTTTTCAGGACCTCCCGGATATCCACGTCACCGGCCTCGGCATCGACACACCGCCCGCAACCGACACACATATCGACGCCGTACCTCTCCAGGAAATAGGAAAACTTGTGCATGAAACGGTGCCTGAGCCTGTCGCCGAGTATTTTACGAGGATTGGCGCCGCCGGCCACTTCGGCATAAGCGATTCTCATGCAACTGTCCCACATCTTCATCTTGCTGAAATAATCTTCCTTTTTGGTATCGTAGAGGTAGAAACAATGGCAGGTCGGACATATCCGCGTGCAGGCCTGGCACTCGACACAAGTTGTCGCTTCTTTGTCAAACACATCGGAATTCTGCCCGTTCTCCACAATCTCGTTGATGGGCGCATCGAAATTGAGTTCCGCATTGTTTTGCTCAAGCTGCTTCTTTGTCTCGGCTCTGTTTTGCTGCCGCTCAGTCAGCAGGTCATCGCCGGCCTGGCTGAAAAGCCCTGAATGTGCCTCTACGAACTCCTTGCCCTTTTGCGAGCCTGCTTCGACGATATATCCACGTTTTACTTGTGAAACATTCAAATCAAAGCCGCTATTAGCAAATGGCTCACCGTTCAGAACATTACAGAAACAACTGTCCGCCGGGTCCGAGCAATCGGATGATATGATGAACATTTTCTCACGACGCTTCACATAAAACGGGTCCTCGAATTCATCTTCTGAAAATACCTTATCGAGGATGTCAATCGAACGCAAATCGCAGTCCTTCAACCCAAAAACTGCAAATGGCTCGATTTCCTTCGGCTCCAGCGGCTCGGGAAAGATCGCCGCAAGTTCTCGCAGTGGAAAAAGAAATTCCTTTGCAGGTGTGCAGGCGCGTATGTTATTGGATTCGCCCCAGACATCGGCAGAAGAATCGTACTTACTATATACGTAGTGCGAACCGGTCTTCTTAGGAACATAGAGGTCCATCCGCTCGGCAACAGCAGCTAAAAACGGCTTCAAGTCAGTTAGAAAAACAGTCTGCATTTTGCTCACCTAAATTTGCCTACATAAAATATTATGAATGCTTTGTACTCTGAAGTAGGTAAACAGCCAAACTCGATTTACTACCTTATTTACTTTTTAGCGACTAAAAAAAGCTGTTTAATTTAACAAATTAGATCGCCGTCATATAGTAAGGCAGGCTTGCAAGGTACATCGCAATATCAATAGTTATTACTTTCACTTTTTTAGGCACAGCTATATAACGCGGAGAAAAATTCAAAATGCCCTTTATACCCGCTTTGACTAATTTGTCCGCTGTTTCCTGAGCCGCCTGTTCGGGAACAGCTATAATTCCAAGCTTTATTTTTCGTTTCTTTATCTTCAAAAGACTCGCCACGTCTTCGATGACAACTTTTTCTACTTTCCTGCCGATCTTTTTAGGGGAAATATCGAAAGCAACTGCAATGTCAAGACCATATTTGCCAAAGCCGGAGTATGCCAAAAGCGCAGAGCCAATATTACCGACTCCTACCAAAGCTGCTTTCTGCACAACAGCGATTTTGAGGATTTTCTTAATTTGCGCCGCAAGTTTTTTGACGTTATAGCCCACGCCACGAGTTCCGAAATCGCCGAAATATGAAAAATCTTTTCTGATTTGCCATGAATTAACACCAACTAATTCCGCCAGGTTCCGGCTTGATATGTTTTCCTGACCCTGTTCCGATGCAAACAGCAGACATCGCAGATAAACCGGCAGGCGCCGGACCGTTTCATCTGGAATTTTACGGTACCTCATAAGCTGCTCAACAGTCTTCTTTGCTTTAGTGCTTGTGTTCACATTCACAAACTACAAAATGCAATTTATCAAGTAGTCACCACATCTGTCAAGGAATATTATGTTTTTCTCATCATGCCAAATAAAATAAACCGCACCTAACCACTTCTAATATACAGAGTTAACATCCGTAGAAACAAAACGGCATAAAATAATTGAAAAATTTATTCGAATAATACAGCACGAACACACAAAACTGCAACGAGCGGCAACGCATATCATTTGACCGGGTTAGCCTGCCGGTTTGGGACGGCGTGAAGATAACTGTCGTGACACTCTCAACTGACATACAAGAGAAGGTTATGAGTCGTAAAAAGTAAGTGGCCGATCTGATGCCGAATGCTCGATTACGACATCCTTAATACGTCTCAAGGAGATTTTTCTGGAATTCACTTGAAATCCAACTTGTGATATGATATAATATGCATCTAACATACGTATTTCGTATGTCATATACCGTATAGTGAGTGGTGAATGGAAACAAATCGTAAATCGCAAATCGTAAGTCGTAAATGGTGAGTGGTGTGTGGACAAATTGTAAACTTATAACTTTTACTTATGCTCTTGTGCTCCTCTCTACCTTTGTGCCTTACGAAGCGAAAAATGCAAAACAAAGCCAATTTTACGAAGGGGTAAATTATGCTAAGTTAGTAATAACAATGATTTATGAAGGTTTAGCGGTTGGAGGCGACGAGAAAACAAAGCCAATTCAAAGCCAATCAAAGCCAAAAACCGGCCTTTGGCCGGGAACCCGAAGCAATAAATACGGCAAATCCGGTGCCTTTTCCGGATGACTGTTG
>DAOVMB010000227.1 GCA_030630905.1 Sedimentisphaerales bacterium | reverse complement strand
TACTGCGTGATGCGTATTGCGAAATGGAATTTGAAAAAACAAACCCAATTTGTGCCGGTATGAATTGGCGCAAAGTCTTATATGAAAGGAGATTATGAAAATATTCCGGCTGGCGGAGCCGGAAAAAACAAAGCCAATCAAAGCCAATATTATTTAGCCCCCAGAATTTTCTGGGGGTCGAAAAACCAAAGGTAGCGTTACGGTGTTATTTGGTGGGCGCGGAAGGTTCTTTGTTCTTTGGGCAGGTACTTGTTCTGGATGGGGCCGTCGGGGGTATCTACCAACAATGCTCCATCGTCACTGAGCAGGTGAATGTCATTGCTGTGCGGGAACTGGAACATTGCTTCGGGCGTGATAAACGGAAAATCGGCCAGTTTTGTTAGTAGTCCCGTCGCTATATGGTATTTATAGAGTGTTTGCAGCGGTTTTTCCGCGCCGGATTTGTGTGAGCCGGCAATGATTAGATATTGGCCGAGCGTGTGCGAGTATTCGATACTGCGTATGCCGAGGCCGTCAAGGTCAAGCGGCAGCGGCGGAGCAAAGTCGGGAATCTCGCCGCTTAGCACCACTGCTTCAGGATTGTTGAGCCGGATGATAAGCCCCAGCTTTTTATCTTCGGGCTTCGGCCTTGGATTTCTAAAGCCGATGAGCATGGAGCTGCCGTCGGCGGCAGCGCAAAGTCCTTCGATGTTCAGTCCTTTTTCCTTCGGAGCAAGGTTGGGAATATCATTTGTGTCGATGTGGCCGTCAACTACTCCGATTGCATCGGCGAGGCCCAGATTGTAAACCGAATCGTATGCGATTAAGTCATCTATTAGATTTGTGTAATTGCCGTCTACGGTGACATTCAGTTCATTGCCGTTCATAGTGACGGTTGTGGCAAAAAACTGATAACGGCTATACCAGTATTTGCCGTCCCTGTTTCTACCGTGCGATGCGATCCAGAAAATTCTGCCGTTAAACCAGGTTGCCCCTTCGATGTCGGTCTCAGGGTGGCAGGGATCAATATTTAAAAAGTCTCCGATTTTTGCATCGGCAATCGCAGCAGAGCCCGGATTGTTTACATCATATACTCTGAGTTTATTTTTCTCGTCGCCGGCTACGATAAAAAGATCCGGCGTAAGGGCTGCCGCGGCCGAGGCATCGGCAATTTCATAGAATATTTTGAATGTTGTGGTTGCTGCCGGGATTGACCAGTCGGTTTCGTTTAGATTGCCCGAAGTATCTCGCGCCTTCGCTCTGTAGGAGTATTGCGTACCCATAGCCAGGCCGTTCGCTTCGAAAATGTTGCTGTACTGCCAGCCGCTGTCCGGCCCGTTGCCTGATGTGCATTGGAAGTAATACTCGATGCCGTTTTGAGTATCGGTGGCTGTGGTTGCTTCCATATACATCGAGGATGTCGAGGTCGTCGCCGGTTCGACTTGCCAGCTCATAATATTCGGCTCGGGGACGGTTGTATCAACGCCATTGAGCCATGAATCTGTAAAGAGCATCAAATCGTCGGCTGCTATATCCGTATCGCCTGTGAGGTCGGCGTAGGTGCAGGTAGAGTCCGGGGTGAATCCGGAATTCTTCCAGCAGTTCGCGAAAATAGCGAAATCATCAAAGTCAACATCGCCATCGTAATCGATATCGCCGGCCGGCCGGTCTATAGGCAGCAGCGAAAGCACGGCGTTTTCCAGCATCAGTTTTGCCTGCTCGGTAGCATCTTCGAAGAACTCGTATGTCTTTTCCGGCAGTGCGAAGAATACGCGAGCGGCCCCGGGCGCGTAATAAGAATCATCATAATACTGCATCTCATTACCGAGCCAGCGTGCGATTACAACACTGCCGTTGCAGGTAGCTACGACTGTGCCGCTGCCTGCGGATGCCTGGTTCGAATGGTCGATTTCTTTGCCCGCTGTGAATATCTCCACGTAGCCTGAAGAAGTATCGACGCCTGCGAATATCTCATCGTCGGCATAGGCGACGGCCAAGTGTGTAAACGCACTTGTGCTTATATCGTTGCCGGCCAGCCAGTCCCAGTATTTATGCTCATCGCTTCGGGCGAGTTTGATATTATGATTGAGGATTGGCGCGCTCAATCCGCTCCAGAACTCCGAATCGGCATTGTAGTCTTTGCCGGAGAGGTCCCGCGAGACAATAACCAGGTCGGCGGCTTCTAGTTCGATCTTCTTCTTGTCACTGAGGTCTTCGTCGTATCTGCCGGCATCAATAAGAACATTGACATTGCCCCTGTAGATTTCCTGTAGGAATTCGGTGTAGCCTCGTTCCGATTCGGCGTTGCCGGTTACGATGATGATGTTCCACGGATCGGCCCTGCCGACTCCATTCAGACTCGCCAGCAAAACCAGTATTGATATCAAAAACTTGATATACACTCACCGCTCCCTGAAACTCTATTTTGTGCTCTCAACGCCGATAATATAATGGCATTAAACTAACCTACCCAATTGGTTATTATACCAAAAACGGGTGGCAAAAGCAAGATACTGCCGCCATATACTGCTTCTGTTTTATAGAGAAAGTGCTGAGAAAGCGAAAAAACGCTGGAAAAACAATTGCTTCTTGTGTATCGTATTGCGGATTTTATATTGTATTTAGTGAAAACCGGCGGCAATGCCGCCGGCTAACGAGTAACTTATGAGATTTATCCTAATTGATAAGGTAGTTTCGCTGGAAGCCGGCAAGCAAATAAAGGCGGTCAAGAACGTTTCCCTGTCTGAGGAATATCTGGCGGACCACTTCCCGACGTTCCCTGTACTGCCCGGTGTGCTGCTGCTGGAAGGACTGATAGAATCGGCATCGTGGCTGGTGCGACGAACGGAAAATTTCGCTCACAGCATGATATTGCTTGAACAGGCGCGAAATGTAAAGTATAAGAGTTTCCTGGCGCCCGGTTCCCAGATAGAATATACGGTCAAAGCCAGGACTATCGAAGAAAACGTCAGCAGCTTCTCCGGCTTTGGTATGTCGGAAGGCGAACGAATTGTCGAAGCACGGTTTGCCTTGAGGCATTTTAACTTAGCTGATGGAAATTCAGCAATGGCCGCAGTAGATGCCGGCGTCATTGAGAGTTTGAAAAAACGGTGGGAACTGCTAAGATAGTTCATCGTTTATAGACAGATGACCGAGAATTGAAGTCGTTTAACAAGGATTGTTACACAATTAAGAATACTGGAGGTAGAATAAGCATGGCAATGAGTCGAGACGAAATTGAACAGCAGGTTCGGGAAGTTCTGATCGAGGCGCTGGGAGTTGACGACGATGAGATTACGACCGAAGCGACCTTAATGGGAGATTTGGGAGCCGAGAGCATTGACTTTTTGGACATTGTGTTTCGACTGGAAAAAGCGTTCGGAATCAAAATCCCCCGGGAAGAATTATTTCCTGCTGAGGATTTGATGAACAATTCCGAATTTATCCATAACGGCAAATTGACCGAAAAGGGCCTGGCCGAACTGCGGGAAAAGATGCCGCATACGGACCTGTCGGAATTCGAGAAAGATCCTGATATCAACAAAATGGGTGATTTATTCACCGTCAATGCAATCATAAACTACGTTGAGAATAAGCTCAATGCTGCTTAATCATCGTAGCGAAAATCGTCTTTATAGTCTCAGCGGCAGGATGGTTTGAAGTCAATCTGCCGCTAACTTTAATATAGGCGGGGCTGCCGGCTTGCAATAAGCTGCGAAGAAGTGTCCCGGCGATAAATGCGTTGGATTTGGATAGATAAATTTATTGAGTTCGAAAGCGGAAAACATGCCGTGGCGATCAAGAACGTCACGCTCGCCGAAGAGCATCTGCATGACCATTTCCCCGGCTTTCCGTTAATGCCGGAGACCTTGTGCATTGAAGCGATGGCCCAGACGGCGGGAATCCTCGTCGGCGAGGCAAAGAAGTTCCGGGAAAAAGTCATTCTTGCCAAGATCAAAAAAGCCGTTTTTTTCGACTATGTAAAGCCGGGCGATACCATCAAATTAGATGCAACAATCGAATCGATCGCTCCTGAAGCGGCCAGTATAAGCGGTCGGATTACCTGTTCGGAAAAGCTGGTCGCCGAGATTGATTTGATGTTCAGTCATATAGACCAGAATCTGGCAGGCAAAGAGTTTCCGGAAGAAAACTTCGTTTTCGGCACGGGCACATCGGTATTCGAACCGCTTCTGCGGGATGTGCTTTCGGTTGCAGGGAAAGAGTCGGGGCAAGATTGATGGATTCGGCTCGTGTAGCAATAACAGGTTTTGGGCAAATCACTCCGCTCGGACTAACCGCCGGTGATACGTGGGATTCTCTTTGTGCCGGCAGGGTTGGGATAGACACAATTACTGCATTTGATCCCGTGGGCTTTAGCTGTAAGGTGGCCGGTCAGGCCCCTGAATATAAAATCCGGGATTATGTACCGAAGACCCATCGTAAAGCCACTAAACTTATGTCAAGGGATATCGAGCTGGCCGTAATCGCGGCAAATGAAGCTTTTATACACGCCGGCCTTGTCACCAAGGGTATCGATCCGGAGAATATCAACGTTGATCCCGAGCGCATAGCAATCAATATCGGTGCCGGCCTGATAAGCTGTGACCTGGTCGAGCTGGCCCCCGCCGTGGCGGCAAGCGCAACAGATGGTAAGTTCGACATTCGCAAATGGGGCACCGATGGTCTCGGTCTGGTCACTCCTTTATGGCTGTTGAAATATCTGCCCAACATGCTCGCATGCCATGTCGGAATTATTCACGACATACAGGGTCCGAGCAATACGATCACCTGTGCCGAGACAGCCGGGCATCTGGCGATCATCGAAGCGGCCCAGGTTATTGCCCGCCGAAGTAGTGACATTGCTTTGGCCGGCGGCGCAGAAGCAAAAGTCAATCCGATAATTATGATTCGTCAGTGCTTGCTGAAAAGAGCCACAAGTGAAAACAACGATAATCCGGCTTCTGCCTGCAGGCCTTTTGACGCCGACGCCAAAGGCTCGGTTTTCGGCGAAGCTGCCGGCGTTGTAATACTCGAAGAACTTCAACATGCAGAGAGACGGGATGCAAAGATTTATGCTGAACTTGTTGGTCTCGGACAAAGCAACAGTATCAATCCTGCTTATGAACATATCGAGCCTGGTGGTAAAGGTATTC
>DAOVMB010000327.1 GCA_030630905.1 Sedimentisphaerales bacterium | reverse complement strand
GACGCGTTGTGGATAGCAGCCGGTCATCAGCGCCGCCCGCGATGGCGTGCACGATGAGGCAGCGGCGTAAAAATCCGTGAACTTCACGCCCTCGGCCGCCATCCGGTCAAGGTTGGGCGTCTCGTATCCTTTGGCTCCGAAGACGCCGATGTCGGCATAGCCAACGTCATCGCAGAATACGATAACAACATTCGGTTTGTCCGTAGATTTCCCACCCGATTTTTGCTGTAAGTGGCCCCCGCACCCCGGCAATGCCAGCGCCGCCGCCGTCAAACCTGCAACTCTGAAAAACTCACGTCTGTTTAAATTGTAGCTCATTGTAAAATCTCCTGTTTATGATTTCTTTTTTACCGGCCAAGGCTGGACGCCGCACCTGGCAGCCCACGATTTATACAGTGCCTTCAACTGCTCGACTTTTTGCGGATACTTTTGAGCAAGGTTTGTTAGCTCCGTTCGGTCGGCCTCGATATCGTACAGTTCCCATTGGCCCGGATGCCTGGAGACAAGTTTCCACTTGCCCTGGCGAACGGCGCGGTTGCCCTCATGCTCCCAGTAAATCGCTTCACGCTGAGTCGGCTTGTTGTCGAAGGCAGGCACCAGGCTCTTGCCCTCCATCGGTGTAATCTTATTGCCCTTGTATTCGGATGGATACTCTGCGTCCGCGACGTCCACACAGGTGGCCATAATGTCGATCAGATGGCCGGGCTGGCGCCGTAGCTCGCCGCGTGCTGTTATGCGTGTGGGCCAGTGTGCTATCAGCGGCGTGCTGATGCCACCCTCATGGACCCAGTGCTTGTAGAGGCGGAACGGCGTATTGCTGGAGTTGGCCCAGGGCCGGCCGTAAGCGATGTACGTATCGGCCGGGCCGGGCATGACGCCTTTGCCGGTCCGTACCGGTCGGCCTTCACGCGTGACTTTTGGCTGCATATCAGGCTGCAGGGCATTTTTACTCATCGGTTTCAATGGAATGTCTTTTGACGGATCCGGCTTGACCGCGCCGCGACTGCCGTACTCTTCGGCGCAGCCGCCGTTGTCGGCTAAAAAGAAAATCAAGGTATTCTCGAAATTCCTGCTCTCTTTTAGCTCCGCGACGATCCGCCCAACTCCCTGATCCAGACAATCGACCATCGCGGCGTAAACTTCCATTCGGCGCCGGTACCACTGCTTGTCCTCGGCCTGCTCCCAAGGCGGCACGGCGGCATCGCGCGGCGTGAGTTCCCACTTTTTATCGACGATCCCCATTTCGATCATCCGCTTGTGCCGTTCGGCCCGCAGCACGTCCCAGCCCTTATCATAGCGCCCTTTATAGCGAGCGATATCCTCCGGCAGAGCGTGCATCGGCCAATGCGGCGCCGTATAGGCCACATACATGAAGAAGGGATTATCCGCTTTGTGCCCGCGAATAAACTCAACGGCATTGTCACTGATGGCATCCGTATAATAGAAATCATCGCTGGGCGGGATCTGCGTGTTATCACGCGTCAGCGAACACGGATCGTAGAAACTCCCGGCGCCGTGAATGGTTCCGAAGAAGCGGTCGTACCCGCGCTGGTGGGGCCAGTTATGCTTCGGGCCTTCCGGCCCACGGTGCCTGGTCACGTGCCACTTACCGGACATATAAGTGCTGTAGCCGGCCTGCTTGAGCACTTCGGCGATGGTAACACAGCGATTGTTGAGATCGCCGCGATAACTTTCATAACCTTTATCGGCCGTCATGTGCCCGACGCCGGCCTGGTGCTGGTAAAGCCCGGTCATCAGCGAGGCCCTGGTAGGACAGCAGCGCGCGGTATTGTAGAACTGCGTGAATCGCACTCCACCGGTGGCAAGCCCGTTGAGGTTGGGCGTGCGGATTTCGCCGCCGTAACAGCCGATGTCCGAATATCCCATATCGTCCGCCATTATTAGAATAATATTTGGCTTCTTCGAGGACACCAGGGTGGCAGCCTCAAGCGAAGCTTGGGGATGGATTTGCTCGGCTCGGCCATCCCCAAAGCCCTTGGCTTTGAGGCTGTCACCCATCGCCAGAACTGCCGCCCCCAAACCCGCAACTTTGATGAATTGTCTTCGATTGATTCTTACCCTTTCTTCTCAATACGCCTGGCCAATTGGTCCTCGCCCGGCGTCAGGTTGGCAAGATGGAGCGCTACTTCTTTTTGGATGTCTTTGATTACTTCCGGATGGTCTTTCGAAATATTGTATTTTTCGGAAGGGTCGTGGCCGAGATGGTAGAGCAACGGCGGATTGTGCCGGACTTCCTTACCCTTGCCGTAAGCTGGCTTTGTTATGAAATGGGCTTTGTAGAGGCCCTTGCGCGCTGCGTAGAGCTTTGCGCCGCGGTAGTAAAACATCACCTTGCGCGGGCTGGGCCCGGTTCCGAAAAGAGCTGGTGACAAGTCCAGGCCATCAACGATGCGGTCATCCGGCACCTTTGTGCCGGCCAGCGTCAGAATCGTCGTGTATAAATCCATCGTAGCGCCCATATCGTTCATCACGCCTGGCTTAATTGTGCCGGGCCACCACATAATGCAAGGCTCGCGCATGCCACCTTCGAATGTGCAGCCCTTGCCTTCACGAAGCAGACCGGCAGAGCCGCCGTGTTCATTGAAGATCAGCCAGGGCCCGTTATCGGAGGTGAAGACAACGAATGTGTTCTCTGCCAGGCCTTCGCGCCGTAGGGTCTGGAGTATCTGCCCGACACCCCAGTCTATCTCTTCGATGACGTCGCCGTACAAACCTCGTAAGCTCTTGTTTCTGAAATTCTCTGAGACGAACAACGGAACATGAGGAAGACTATTGGCCAGGTAGAGAAAGAAAGGTTTGTTCTTGCTCTTTTTGATGAATTTGACCCCCTCCTCGGCGTAGCGTTTTGTTATCGTGTTCTGGTCCGCGGGGCGTTCTACAATTTCTTCATCTCGCATCAGGGGGACATTCCAGTATTCGGTTTTCGGTTCGAGGAATGCCTGCCGACCGTCACCGCCGACCCTGTCCATATCGTTGCTGTACGGTATGCCGAAATACGAATCGAAGCCGTTGTTTGTCGGCAAATACTGCGGCAGATGTCCGAGGTGCCATTTTCCAACGCAGGCCGTGACGTATCCTTTGGCCTTGAGACCCTCGGCGATGGTCACTTCGCCTTGCGGCAGGCCGGAGGCCGAATCGGGGAACAATACGCGCCGCTTATCGCTGCACATGCCGCTACGAATCGGAAGCCGCCCCGTGAGCAGCGCCGCCCTGCTTGGTGTGCACACCGAGGCGCCGACGTAAAAGTTCGTCCATTTCTGGCCCTCGGCGGCCATCTGGTCCAGATTCGGCGTGCGAATCGTCGGATGCCCATAGCAACCTAAATCGCCGTAGCCCATGTCATCGCAGAATATAATCACGAAGTTTGGCTTTTTCGATGAGGATTTACCGGAGTTGAGCTTACCTCGGCCTGCGCAGCCGCCCAGCATAAGGGCACCGGCCCCCAAACCCAGAGCTTTGATGAATTGGCGACGGTTGATATTAGCTCTCATAGAAAGACTCCTTAACACCTTTTTCTTGTATGCCGAACAGTCACATTACGCTATAATAGCGAGCCGGCAGCAATCGTGCAAGAACACAGGCAGCCATAACCTTAAACCAAGAGCAACTTTTCGTAAGGCCCGAATGGCATTTGCAAGGAGCTTTCATCGTGAGCCAAGTCAGAATCATCAAGACCGGCCGGATGATAAAGGTGGACGGCAATCGCGGCGTGGTCAGGATTGTAGGGTGGGGCTCTGCCCCACCATGAGCGGATCGGTGGGCCAAGGCCCACCCTACTTGAGCAGCAATTGATGAAAGAATGCCCCGACGAGCCAGACGGCAAAGCTTGCACAAAGCACTATCCACAAAGGCAGGTGTTTCTGGAAACATAAAAAGGCCACGAGAAAGAACAGAATGCTCGGCACGATTCCCCACAACGCACCTTTGGTGTAATCCGTCATCAGAGTGAAATTACCGGGATTATCGAGATACAGCCAGACAAGCACGATCAGCCCGGTCAACGGCATCACGGCAATCAGTCCTGCCAGGGTCGGCACCTTGCGAGCGACCGCTGCACAGATGCTGATCACACATACACTAATCAATAGTTTGATTACGAATTTCATGTTGAGCTAAAGATTTTTCTTCCAGACGATTATTTGAAAAAACGGATGGTAATCGGATAG
>DAOVMB010000524.1 GCA_030630905.1 Sedimentisphaerales bacterium | reverse complement strand
GTAGTTGATATTTGGGCAAACAAGCAGGCACGCCGGACGTTTCCGAAGGGCACGCTCGTGGCCCGGTCGAGACAGCCACACCATCGCATGCTTCATACATTGTGCTCATTCGACCCCCATTTGACCGACAGCTTCCTGCTGGAGGAACGCAAAGAACTTGAAAACCGCCGGAAGACACTGCTTTATGATGTCACAGCGTGGAACCTGTCGATGGCGTTTGGCATCGAATCCTATTGGGCCGGGAGTATTTCAGATGTCGAACTCCGCTCGGAGTCTCCGAGTCAGCCCCGGGACTTGCCGAAGCTGAGCAAGAAAAGCGGTTACGGATACTTGATTGATTTTAACAATTCCAGCACATATTCAGTTTTGGTTCGCCTCTTTGACAAAAAGTGCCATCCGCGGATTGCGGCCAAACCTTTTAAGATGGAAGGCAGACAGTACGAAGCGGGTACGGTTCTGCTTCGCTCACACGAGAATCCTGATGACCTGTTGGAAGTCTTACAAAAAATCACTTCTGACTTTGCCATAGGTGTTCATGCCGTGGATAGCGCCCTGGCAGAAGACGGCCCCGATCTTGGTAGCCGAAAGTTCGAATTGTTAGCAGCGCCGCAGGTAGCGATAGCCTCACAATGGCCCATCCGGTCGACTTCGTTCGGGTCGATCTGGTACTTGCTCGACCATCAGCTCCGACTCCAGAGTTCGCCAATTAACATCCAAAGCATCAGCCGAATTGATCTGCGGAAATACAACGTTTTGGTGCTCCCGGATAGCGGCAACCTTGGCCCCGTGCTCGATGAGAAAGCAGTTGAAAAGATAAAGAGATGGGCCGAAGGCGGCGGCACCCTGATTGCCGTTGGCGGATCGGCAGCATTTGTGGCCGGTAAAGACCGGGGACTTTCAAAGGTACGGCTAAAACGTGATGTGCTTGACAAACTTGCCGAATACAAGGAGGCGGTGGAGCGTGAAAAAGATGCCAGGGACATTAAGATCGATCCCAATCAGCTATGGGGAGCCAAAACATCAGAGGAGAAAACGGTAAAGCCGGAAATAGAAAAGGATGAGACTAAAAAGCCTGAGGAATCCAAAACCAAGACCGATACTGAAAAGCTAAAACGAACCGACGAATGGCGTCGCATTTTCAGTCCTACAGGCGCGTTCCTCACCGGCACGGTTAATACAGAACATTGGCTCGGCTTCGGCTTGCAGTCCACAGGACGCCTTGCGGCGGATAAGCTGCCTGTGATGTTTCGGGGCAGTAACGCATTCATGTCAAAGCATCCGGTAAAGACCGTTGTTCGCCTTGCCGATAAGGACCAGTTGCGCCTAAGCGGTCTGCTCTGGCCCGAAGCCGGGCAGCGCCTTGCAAACACGGCGTATGCTACCGTTGAGTCGCTTGGCCGCGGTCAAATTATTCTGTTTGCGACCGACCCAACTTATCGAATGTGGCTACCCTGCATGCAACGGCTGTTTCTCAATGCAACGCTGTTAGGCCCGGGCATGGGCGCCTCCCAGCCGCTACCGTGGTGAGGATGAAGATTGCTGTCTCTCTTTGAAAGAGAAGGACAAATACCATGTATGAACGAAATGGATTTACATTAATAGAGCTTTTAGTAGTGATAGCCATTATTGCATTATTGATGGCGATACTAATGCCGGCACTAAATCGGGTTAAGAAACAGGCGTTGATGGTGACGTGCCAGTCGAACCTTCACCAGTGGAGCCTTTTCTTTTCGATGTACACGGATGAAAATGCCGGCTCTTTTCCTCAAGGCAACAACGGCCTGCAAGGCGGCGGTAATAATCGGTGGGTGAAAGCACTGCGCCCTTACCACAAGGATAACAGCAAGTTTTTATGCTGTCCGATAGCGACAAAACCTGTGCAGGATGCGTATGGCCAGCCGACCGGCCATAATGGAAAGTATGCCGCCTGGGGGATTTTTTCATCGGATTTAGGCTGGGCCGGCTGGCCAACGAGTGCAGAAGGAGGTCTCTACGGCAGCTATGGGATAAACGGCTGGGCAATAAATCCGGAGCCGGGATCGGGCCGTGGAAGCGACCCTGCTCTCAAGGACAAGTTCTGGAGAACCAAAAATGTGAAAGGGCAGAATAATATCCCGCTGCTGTTAGGAGCATCACGCTATAACGGTCTGGCGGAGTCTACAGATGAGCCTCCGGCATACGACGGGATGTGGTGGGACGAAGGCAGCGGTGGGAGAATGATACGTTACTGTTTGAACCGACACGATGGATTTGTAAACGGCCTTTTTATGGATTGGTCCGTCAGAAAGATCGGACTTAAGGAGTTGTGGTCATTCAGATGGCATCGAGAATTCAACACTTCCGGTCCCTGGACCAGAACCGGCGGGGTGCAGCCCGAAGACTGGCCCGAATGGATGAGAAACTTCAAGGACTACTGATTTGTGACGCATCGCTTGCGTAAAAAATAAGGAATATTTGGAAAAAAGCTTGCAGAAGTGCAGCGTTAGAGGTATATTACAAAGACAGCGAGTGCAG
>DAOVMB010000175.1 GCA_030630905.1 Sedimentisphaerales bacterium | reverse complement strand
TGAAGACAGGGCGGGTCATCCGTAGGCGGATCCGCCGTCGGCATCCAGGTTATGGCCTGAGCCCTTCGGCTGTGCCCGGCCTGCGAGAGGTAATCGATAATATACTGAATCTGGTCAATTTTCTTGAAAGGCTTCGGCGAAGCGGGGTCCCGGATATCTTCAACCGGACAGTACGAGAAGAGCCGTTCGTGATACGTATAGGTCCACTTACCGGCGGTAGGATCGATCCAATGGTCGTGAATCCCGTTAATAACTTCCTGCCGGTACGATTCAAGCTCCTCTGGCCCGCCCGGAAAGTTCTTATGAATCCGGGGCTCGGAGAACGGATCGTTGACAGCGATCATTACCGTGGCATCTTTGCTCGGCGGGTCTTGCGACTTATCGTATTGAGTTTTGACATCGAAGCCCTTGTCCCAAACGGCCAGGACAGCTTTTTCCCACGCCTCCGGCAGACAATCAGCGGTTATTGAAATCACGGGGATATTAGCAATAGATACAGCAGTTTTCATCTACGTATTCCTTTACAAATCTTTCTTCTTATTCCTATTTCAAATTTCCAAGGTCAATTTCTTCATCGGTTATATTGTACATTTCGCGGTAACGCTCCGGCAAATCGGCAAGCGCTCTTTTAGCAAAGAAGGCGTACTTACTCTCCGGCCACCTCTGAATAATGTCCCGGCATCCTTTGACCATCTGCCCGTATCCCATTACCGGCAGCCTTCCCATTTTCCGCTGGTTCTCAACCCAAATCCAGAGTTTCTGTGCCTCGATCTCATCCTCCAGCTCAAGCTCTTTAAACTGAGGTTTCGGCTGCTCGCCCGGCGCGACCTGGCTGGATGGCTGCGCAGATGGAGTCGGCGCAGGTTGCTGCACTGGTAACGTCGGAGCAGGCGGCTCTTTAAACTGCGGCTCAGCCAACAATTCCTTATCGTCCTGCTCCCACTGATCGTAAATCGTCTTCTCCGGCTCTTTCGTCCCCGATGTCAAAAAACCGATCAGGACAATCGCGCCCACAACGAGAACCGCGAATCCCACAATTTTCAGCCAAAATGTATCCATAATAATCCCACCCCTTTCTGACATTGATTATTGAATAATGACTACTGACTATTTATAATCAATCTTAGTGTTTAGCTTGATCTTTACAATATTAAATAGTCAATAAGAAATAGTCAATCGCAAATGTTCACAGGGCTAATAGAGACAATTTGTACGGTAAAGTCCGTTCGCCGGAGCGCCGAGTCAATGGTTTTGACTATCGATTTGGGCGATTTGGCCAATGAGAGCAAAACCGGCGACAGTATAGCCATTAACGGGGCCTGCCTGACCATCGCTAAGCTTCAAGGCGGCCTTGCAAGCTTCGACGTCAGTGCTGAAACACTTGCAAAATCGACATTGGGTAAACTAAAACCCTCATCGGAAGTTAACGTCGAGCGGCCTTTGAAGGCAAATGATCGATTCGGCGGGCATTTCGTCCTGGGCCACGTTGACGGGATGGTAACAGTAGATACAATCGATAAAGTGGGTAAATTTGCCAATATTAAATTCGCAGCTAAGGCCGAGCTGCTCGAAGCAATAGTCGTTAAAGGCTCGGTCGCCGTCGATGGAATCTCACTGACAATTGCATCTGTCGATCTTAACAGCTTCTGTGTCTCGGTCATCCCCGAAACGCTAAAGAGAACAACATTAGGCAAGGCAAAAATCGGTGATTTTGTTAATATTGAGACTGATATCATTGTAAGAACGATAAAAAGACAGCTCGATGAGATTCTGCCAAAGAAGCAGGGCCTAACTGCCGAAAAACTAAGACAATTAGGATATTAAATAGTGTATAAAAGACCGCTGAAAGTGTGGCGTTTAACGGTATTATGAGAACTAACGGCAATAATTCGATCACAGAGCAGCCGGTTATCGGCATAACGATGGGCGACCCGGCCGGTATCGGGCCGGAGATCATTGTCAAAGCCCTGGCTGATCCGGCAATCCGAAGGGCGGCGAAATTCGTCGTTTTCGGAATGAATGAGCAGCTTTGTTACGCCGCCGACGCCGCTGAGATCGAACCGTTCTGGGGCCGGCATCAGCACGAAAAAATCAGCCGTGAATACCCTTACAAGGTTGTTGTGGCCGATTATGACGAATATTCTGTGCCGTCTTGGGTCAAAGGCCCCAGCAAAATGGCCGGCGAGGCATCAACCAGGTTCTGTCTTGATGCGATTGACGCCGCTCGCGACGGGATTATCGATGCGGTCGTCACGGCGCCGATCAGTAAGAAAAGCTGGAAGCTGGCCGGCGAGGACTGGCCGGGCCATACTGAAATGCTCGCCGACCGCTGCAAATCCCCGCGAAAGGTAATGATGTTTATCGCCGGGCCGTTGAAAGTGGCGCTGGCGACAATTCACGAAGCACTGTTTGATGTCAGGAACAAATTTACAATCGGCTGTGTCTTTGAGCCTATCGACTTGTTACACGATGCCTTAAAGCAGTTCTTTGACATCGAGAATCCCAGAATCGGCGTGGCCGCTCTGAATCCGCACGCCGGCGAGGACGGGCAATTCGGCGATGAGGAGAAGCGGATCATATCGCCGGCCATGTTATTGGCACAGGAACATGGAATCAACTGCATCGGCCCGATCAGTGCCGACACCCTGTTTTTGCGGGCCGTGCGGGGCGAATTCGACGGCGTGGTCGCAATGTATCACGACCAGGGAATGATCCCCGTAAAACTACTTGACTTCGAGCATGCGGTCAATATAACGATCGGCATACCGATCATCAGAACGTCACCCGCTCACGGGACAGCATTCGAAATTGCCGGCCGAAATCTCGCGAATCCAGCCAGCTTAAAAGCAGCAATAACCACCGCAATACAAATGGCAAAAACGAAAAAGAATTTAGAATGTCGAATTGAGAATTGAGAATTCTAAATTCCAATGCAGACAAAGCGACAAATCCGGGACCTGCTATCGTCAGCGGGCGTTTCTCCAAATAAACGGCTCGGCCAGCATTTTCTCATCGACCTGAATCTTATGCGGCTGCTTGTCGATTCTGCGAATATGCAGAAGGATGATGTGGTGCTCGAAGTCGGATGCGGCACAGGTTCTATGACCGAGGCTTTAGCCGAAAAAGCCGGCAGGGTAATCGCCGTCGAGCTCGATAAGAACCTGAGTGAAATTGCAGGAAAGCAGCTTACAAGGTCCGAAAATGTCGAAATTATAAGCGCCGACATCCTCGAAAGTAAAAATAAACTTAGCCCAACCGTCAGAAAAGCATTGGATCTTGCCAGCAAGAAATGCCCGGGCCGGATGCTGTTAGTCGCAAATCTGCCTTACAGCGCTGCTTCACCGCTGATTATGAATCTTGTTACAGGCGCTACAACAGCGGATGGCATGTATATCACGGTTCAAAAAGAAGTTGCCGACCGAATGACAGCCGCTCCGGCGTCAAGTGACTACGGTATATTGAGCATCTTCCTGGCCGCTACTGGTGATGTAAAAACGATAAGGACTCTGAAACCGGCAGTCTTTTGGCCACAACCACAGGTCGATTCGGCAATGGTCAGCTTCATCCGAAACCAGGCAAAATCCGACCGAATTGCAAATATGGAGCTGTTCAGTGAGACTGTACATCTTTTTATGGGCCACCGCCGCAGAACTCTCCTGTCGTGCAGCAAACTGGCCCGAGGCAAACTTGCAGAAATTGCTGATTGGCCTGATATATTCGAGCAATGTTGTATTAATCCAAAACAACGGCCTGAAACACTCAGCCCTGAAGATTATATTAAAATCGCAAATTGTGCTGGAAATTCCCTATTTTTATATTGAAAGAAATTCATATGTAGTTTATAATATGTTAGTTTAGGCTTTAATAATGCAAAAGTGTCAAATTAGGGGAACAGAAGAATAGTATGGCGCATCTTAACGAGTGAGCGGTGTAATATTAAAATTAGAGGAGTATATTTATGAGCAAACAAAGAGGATTTACCTTAATCGAGCTTCTTGTTGTAATTGCCATTATAGCAATATTGATGGCCATTTTGATGCCGGCATTGCGTCGCGTTAAAGAACAAGGCAAAATGATAAGTTGCCTGGGAAATCTTAAACAGTGGAATCTAATTGCGGCAATGCGCACCGAGGCAAATGACGGCAAATTCTGGGAATCCGATCCTGGTACCCGTGGCTATTGGTTTCCACGGTACATGGATGACCGTTACAAAAGTTGGAAGAAGAATAAGCTTTGGTTCTGTCCTTCGGCCACAAAACCTATCACTGACGAAGATGGTGTAACGGCGCCCACATTTAATATCTACAATGCCTGGGGGATATTTACAGGCGACAGGCTCTCAAGAGATGGCATAGCCGGCAGCTACGGCATCAATGGCTACTGTCTTATACCGGCAAGTGCTTCTACTACTACTTATGAGAGCGGTGTTTCCGTCGAGTACGGATGGAAGACTGCCGGTGGACGCAATGCAGCCCAGGTGCCATGGTGGATTGAGGCTCTGCGTTTTGACCTTTGGCCATTACCAACTGATACACCTATCGAAAACGAGTTTGCGGCCTGGTCCGGCAACCTCATGGGCCGTTGCGCCATTAACCGCCACCAGGGATTTGTGAACGCTGCCTTCATGGATTGGTCGGCAAGGAAGGTCGGCATCAAAGAGTTGTGGACGCTGAAGTGGCATAAACAATTCGATACATCAGGCCCTTATACGAAGGCCGGCGGAATGCAGCCGGAAAATTGGCCGGAATGGATGAGGCGTTTCAAAGATTACTAAAACAGATTATCACAAGCAAATGCCTCGTGCTTTGCAGCCCGAATCTTCTTGTCGAATATAGTTTTTGAACAAGGCAATGTTTCAAGATCAGAAGCGGAAAGGGGGTTGTTATGAGCAAAAAAGAAGGTTTTACGCTCATAGAGCTACTGGTAGTAATCGCTATCATCGCGATTTTGATGGCTATATTGATGCCGGCTCTGAATCGGGTCAAGGAGCAGGGCAAACGGGCGACTTGCCTGAGCAATCTCAAGCAGTTAACGCTGGCATGGATTATGTACGCCGATGAAAACGATGACAACCTCGTTAACGGCGATTCAGGCGAATACAGTATACATCAGAACGAGACTCCCTGGGTACTCACCGATTGGGGATCCGGGATGACAGAGCGCCAGAAGATCGATGCGATCAAGAAAGGGGCATTGTGGTCTTACACCAAAGACTTGAAACTTTACAAATGCCCGACCGTAAATAAGATCGTTCGCTCCGGCAATATGGAAAACATCTTGCGAACATACTCTGTGGCTGATTCGATGAATTGTAAAGACTGGCCCAGTATGAATGCCAAGATGATAAAGAAAAGACTGGATATTCCCAATCCGGCCTACAGGATAGTCTTTGTTGATGACGGCGGTACAAATCCCTCCGCCCTGGGTGGTTGGACGGTCTATGTGACTGAAGAAAGGTGGTGGGACCCACCGCCGGTTCGACACGGCGACGGAACGAACTTTTCCTTTGCAGACGGGCACAGCGACTATCACAAATGGAAAGATCCGCGTACAATCGAGTTCGGCAAGCGGGTACCACCGGGAGCTTTCTCTGATCCCCAGCCCGGTAACGAAGATCTACACTGGGCCGCTGTGGCTATGTGGGGCAAAGATGCGCAACATCGATAGCTATTATATCAGGCTATACGAATAACAAGTATGCCGGTTGCGTTTTTTACTGCAAATGCCGGTAAGTTTATGGGCAATTGATTTGTCCGGAAGCTTTTGTACATCTGGTGCTTGCAGTTTACCAACAAAAAGAGGAGTATATTATGCGGAAGCTCAAAGGCTTTACGCTAATAGAGCTTTTAGTGGTAATTGCCATCATTGCATTGTTGATGGCGATATTGATGCCGGCACTACAAAGGGTGAAGAAACAGGCAAGAACCGTGGTCTGCCAGGCAAATCTCAAACAGTGGGGCGTAATTTTCGCAATGTACACCGACGACAACAACGCCCAGTTCCCCGAGCGAAAAAGCGGCGGCGACGCTTACGGGCGATGGATGGACTCGATGCGGG
>DAOVMB010000475.1 GCA_030630905.1 Sedimentisphaerales bacterium | reverse complement strand
TATCTCCACAGGACGCCTTACGGCGGAGCCGGAAATCAAGTTGCTAAGCGACGAGGAGGTTCGGTGCGCTCCGGGCGACCAGGTGATGAATTTGGATGGCGCAAGATCAACGTATGACTTGAACCGGGACTTGGAAAAGGACCTTGCCGGCCAGCGTAAAAAGCTGTGGGCAGCCGGGAATCACGCCGAACTGCTCGATGAGGTACGCAGAATCGCCGGCATACGCAAACTCGCGGAACTGCCCGAACCCAAAATCACAAGGTCCGGGACCGTTGAGCGGGACGGCTATCAGATCAGGAAGATGATTTTGATGCCGGAGGATGGTATCTATCTGCCGGCATTGATGTTTGTCCCGGCTACGGATGCAGGACAGGCTGCCGTCTTATATTTTCACGAGGAAGGCAAAGCCGTAGATGCCGCACCAGGCGGGCCGATTGAGGCGATGGTCAAAGCCGGTAAGTGCGTGCTGGCCGTCGATGTGCGAGGTACAGGAGAAACGCAGCAGGGCAAACAGGGACAATTAAGCGGAGCCACCGGGCTTGATTGGAAGGACGTTTTCACGGCCTACTTGCTCGGGCGCTCATACGTCGGCATGCGAGCCGAAGACGTGCTGGTTTGTGCCCGTGTCGCGGGCATCCTGCCCGCGATTCGAGGGCGGGACGCCCTCGACACGGCAGGGCCAGTCGATTTAATTGCCGCCGGCAACGTCACCATCCCCGCGCTTCATGCCGCGGCGCTCGAACCGGAACTCTTCGGCTCGGTGAGGTTGACGGGCTTGCTCAGCTCATGGTCGAACGTTATCGAACTGGGCCGCTCTTATAATCAGCAGGTCAATGCTGTCCACGGAGCATTGACGACTTACGATATTCCCGATCTGGCTGTGACACTGGGCGATAAGCTGATTATCAAAGAGCCGCTGGATGCTCTGGGGCAACCTCGTTAAAGAAAGGCAAATTCGAAACTCAAAGCTTCTGTATAAGCAAATAAGCCGGGGCAGGTTACTTAAATTTGAACCTGCGCTCCAGCTCTTTTTGCACGTTCTATTTTCCATCCGGCCTGTCTGGGAGCCGGAGGAAAAGTCAAAAACTTCTTAGTGTTGCAGTTTTGTTTTTTTCACTTACTCAAACTGACCGATTCGCGCTGTCATCCCTGCGAAAGCAGGGATCCAGGGGCGTTATGGATTTAGTGGATTCCCGCTTTCGCGGGAATGACAAATCGGGTTATGTTGTTGTCATTGAACAACTTACTACATTATTCGGCTTAAAAACGGTCAGTTTGAGTCAATTAGCTGTCTTTCGCCTCGAATTCAGCGTCGATGACGTCGTCGGGCTTCTTTCTTTGAGCTTCTTCCTCGGGTGGTGGAGGAGCTTGTGAGGCGTCGCCGGTTGGTGCCGAAGCGGCTTGCTTTTTGGCGGCCTCTTCATAAAGGACCTTGCCCAATTCCTGGCCGGCGGTACCCAGGTTTTCAATCGCCTTCTTTATGGCGTCGGCGTCCTCGCCCTTGATTGCTTCTTTGAGATTGTTGACCGCGCTCTCGATATTGCCCCGCGTCTCGGCGGAGACTTTTTCGCCGTGCTCCTTGAGCGTTTTTTCCATCGAATAAATCAACTGGTCGGCCTGGTTCTTCATGTCCACCACTTCTCTTTTCTTCTTATCTTCCTCGGCGTGCGACTCGGCTTCTTTGGTCATCTTCTCAACCTCCTCGTCACTCAGGCCGGAGCTGGATTTAATCTCAATCGACTGCTGCTTGCCGGTCCCTTGGTCCTTGGCCGAGACGTTCAAAATGCCGTTGGCATCAATATCAAACGCCACTTCAATCTGAGGTACGCCTCGCGGCGCTGGCGGCAGATCAGCAAGCTGGAACCTGCCGAGCGTGCGGTTGTCTCTGGCGAACTCCCGCTCGCCCTGCAGAACATGAATGTCAACGGTCGTCTGGCCATCGGCGGCGGTCGAGAAAGTCTCTTTCTTGCTGGTCGGAATCGTCGTGTTATGCTCGATTAATCTTGTCATAACCCCGCCTAATGTCTCGACGCCCAGTGAAAGCGGCGTGACGTCCAGCAGCAAAATATCCTTAACACCTGCGTCACCGGCTAATACTGCTCCCTGAATGGCTGCGCCGACTGCAACGACTTCATCGGGATTGATGCTCCTGTTCGGCTCTTTGCCGAAGATGTCTTTAACGATCTGCTGGACTTTCGGAATCCTTGTCGAACCGCCGACAAGCAGAACCTCTGCGATATCGCCGGCCTTGAGCTTTGCATCGTCGATCGCTTTGCGACATGGATTCTTAAGCCGTTCGAGAATTGGTTCGACGAGCGATTCGAACTTGCTGCGGCTGATGGTAATCTGCAGGTGCTTCGGCCCGGAGGCGTCGGCGGTGATAAATGGCAGATTGACCGTGCTCTCAAGCTGCGAACTTAATTCGCACTTCGCTTTTTCGGCGGCTTCCTTAAGACGCTGATGTGCCATTGCATCATCCCGCAGATCGATTCCTTCGGTCTTTTTGAATTCATCGGCCAGGTAGTTGATCAGTACGGCGTCAAGATCGTCACCACCAAGATGCGTATCGCCGTTCGTGCTGAGAACCTCAAAGACATTATCGCCTATATCGAGTACCGAAACGTCGAATGTTCCGCCGCCAAAGTCGAAGACGGCGACCTTTTCGTTCTTTTTCTTCTCAAGACCGTAGGCAAGCGCCGCTGCGGTCGGCTCATTTATGATACGATCGACTTCAAGCCCCGCGATTTTGCCGGCGTCCTTGGTGGCCTGACGCTGCGAATCGTTGAAGTAAGCCGGGACGGTAATCACGGCGTTCGTAACTGTTTCGCCCAGATAATCCTCGGCCGTCTTCTTCAGATCCTGGAGAATCATTGCCGAAACCTCCGGCGGCGTATATTCCTTGCCCCGGACATCGACCTT
>DAOVMB010000448.1 GCA_030630905.1 Sedimentisphaerales bacterium | reverse complement strand
GTTCTTAACACTTCCTCGATAGATATAATTCCCGCTTTTACCTTTTCAATTCCATCGGAGTGCAAAGAAATCATTCCATTCTGGAGTCCCTTTTTTCTCAACTTTTTCAGGCTCGACCGATCATTAATCATCTCTTTAATTTCCTCGTTCGGCACAAACAGTTCTTGAATGGCAATTCGGCCGGCATAACCGGTGTTCCGGCACTTTTTACAACCTACACCACGATAGAAATTCTCGATTTTTCCATGATCTTTTTCTACGACTTTCTTTATACTCGCGGGCGGTTCATACTCGGTCTTACAATTCGGACAGATCTTCCGCACAAGTCGCTGGGCCAGGACCGCAATCAACGAAGCGCTCAAAAGATAAGGCGCAACCCCTAAATCCAACAAGCGCGTCACCGCTCCCGGCGCATCGTTCGTATGCAGAGTTGTAAGAACCAGGTGTCCTGTTAGCGCCGCCTGCACTGCGATATTTGCTGTTGCTTCATCACGAATCTCGCCGACCATTATGATATCAGGGTCCTGCCTTAATAGGCTCCGCAGGGCTGTTGAAAATTGAAAGCCTGCGCCCTGGTTTACCTGAAATTGATTGATGCCGGCCATATTACACTCCACAGGGTCTTCCACTGTGCAGATATTAACCTCTTCATTGCTTAATTCGGACAAGGCTGCGTAAAGTGTGGTATTTTTACCCGATCCGGTCGGACCTGTTACCAGAACTATACCGTTCGGGGATTGTATTACCTGCCTGAACAAATGGAGATTTTCGTAGACAAACCCGAGTGACTCAAGGCTGAAAAGAACCTTCTGGGGATCGATGATTCTAATAACAACCTTTTCGCCGAAGTTGCCCGGCATTACAGATACACGCAAATCGATCGGCCTGCCTTCTACCAAAACATGGATACCGCCATCCTGCGGCAAACGTCGCTGAGCGATGTCCAGCTCGGCCATAATCTTGACACGGGAAACAAGCGCAGAATGCATCTGATGAGGCGGACACATCTTCTCATATAACCTGCCATCCACTCTATATCGAACTCTCAGCTTCTTATCATCAGGCTCGATATGAATATCACTGGCATTTTCCCGCACGGCGTTGTAAAGCAGATAATTGACCAGTTTTACAACCGGCGACTGTCCTGCTATTTCCTCGAGATTGCTAATATCCTGGGTGATATTTTCTATTAGCGCAAACTCTTCCAGCCCCTCTTCATCAATAATATCATCAATGACAAAAACATTGGCGGCCGGCAAATAGGTCTGCAATGTAGCCTTGATATCCTTGCTCGTCGAACATACTATCTGGACCTTACAGCCGCTTATACGCTCTATTTCATCTATTAAAAATACATTTGTAGGTTCATTGACCGCTATAGTGAGTACATTATTAACCTTAAACAGCGGCAGGACTATGTATTCTTCGAGAAACTCTCTCGGCAATATCTCGATCACTTTCGGATCACATATCTTTGGAGTGACTTGCGCATACGGCACACCGTAGCCTTGAGCCAGTGCCGAGGCTATCTGGTTTTCCGTACAATAGCCCATCTCCACCAGCAGCTCGCCGAGCAGCTTGCGGTGGCCTTTATCTTTCTGCTCAGCGAGAGCCTGTTCAATCTGCTCAGCAGTCACAATACCACGCGCGAGCAATAGCTGCCCAAGCTGCATCTTATTCTCTACTGCTATCTGGCTCATATTTCGTATCTCGTACCTTGCCGGACAAATCCAATCGTCCGAGCGTTTTTCTTATGCAAAACTTTTTACCGCCTCTGCGAGTTCCAAATAATGATCAAATTCGTTTTCAAGCTGAGTAATTTCCAGAATTCTCATGCAGTTTTCATCAAGACCCGCTAACCTAAGCTCCCGTTTGTTTTCGTTGCAGTAGTCGCGCGACCACAACAACTGTTCCAATCCCTGGCTATCGATAAATCCAACACCGCTCATATCAAGAACTATACATGTCTTATGTTTAGCGATAATATTTGTGATTGTATTTTGAAACAATTCGGCAACATCGCCATCCAACTCACCCTGCAATTCAACAACCGTAACATCGTTATAATCTTGTATTTTGATTTTCATCTGATTAGTGTCCCCACAGCAGCAGTACCATATTCCTCGGAACTATTGCCGCCGTAAATTTCACCGAAACCATCCCGTATAATATCCCAGAGCCTATAGACATCACTTTCAAGAAATATCCTGCCAATTTTCTCATCGAACTGCGTACCCAATCCTCTTTCTATCTCCGCAAGGGCTTCTTCGACTGTCATAGCATTTCTATAGGTTCGCCTCGACGTCATCGCATCGAAACTATCCGCTAATCCTACAATTTTTCCCGTCATGGGTATTTCCTCGCCAACCAAACCATTAGGATAACCCCTGCCATCGATTCGCTCGTGGTGGCACAATACACCCGGAACAATATCGCGCATCTGCTGTATTTCACGTAAAATACCTGCTCCGATCGACGGATGTTTTTTGATACGGCTGAACTCCTGCTCTGTCAGCTTGCCGTTCTTCCGTAATACAGCCTCCTCAACTCCTATCTTTCCGATATCGTGCAGCAAGCCGGCCAAATATACTTTGTGTATTTCTTCTTCTTCCAGAGGTTCTTGCTCGGATAGACGTTCTGCGATCCACCGAGAAATAAATGCAACCCTTTCGGAATGGCCGTGGGTGTACGTGTCCTTTGCATCAATACTACTGGTCAGTGCTTTTAGCGAACCAATAAATAATTCTTTAAGGTCTTTAAACAGCCTGCCATTTTCGATAAATACGGCACAACCGCCAGCCACCGAGTTAAACAGTTTTACATCAGTGCTGTCGAAATCCTGTTTGCCGATTCTGTTGACCGCAACCATAAATCCCATAATAGAGTTGCAGGTTTGATTTTTTCCGATATAATGAGACTCCGCTTTTTCCTTGCCGAATAAAGGTACTGCAATAATATTATTTATTCGGCTCGGCCAATCGTATCTGAAAGACGAATCTACTTCGCTGTCCAGCAGTGCTTCTTTGCCGTTGTTTATATCATCCGTCAGCCGGCTATGCAGAATAGCGGCCGTCTGCTCATCCATGTCAATCAAACCCGAACCGGCAGCTAT
>DAOVMB010000521.1 GCA_030630905.1 Sedimentisphaerales bacterium | reverse complement strand
TCTGTACTTACCTACCTCGAACCGTGGGCGGCGGCCCAAAGCGGCGAGGCCGTTGAACTGGCCGACTTCTCACCATTCGATTTTATGAAAAAGGAAGGACAGTAGGGTGTGCATCGCACACCATTTATTACCGGGAAGATGGCAGATTGTTGACAAGTTTCTCAGCGAAGGCTTGCCATTTGGTAGAACCGTTCTCGGCGAAGTATTCGAACGATTCATCGTCGGCCAACTGTCCCAGCACGGTTTTTCGATCGGCAGGGTCGGTGACATTTTGAATAATCTTTTTTCGGAGCTTTTCCAGCTCGGCGAGAAATTCACCGTGCTGCTTGGTGAAAATTGCCTCAAGCTTCTTTCTTGTGTGGCCGGCGTAAGCGGGGCATTGTCCTTCCGTGCCGATAGCTATTTGCAGGTCGCCTCGCTTTACTACGGCCGGCACGAAAAAATCGCAAAGCTCCGGCACATCGACGACGTTACAAAGGACCTCCAGTTCCTGGCAATCCTTGTATATCTGTTTGTTGAGCTGAGGGTTATTCGTTGCCGTTATGGCCAGCAGCGCCCCAGCGAGATAGTTCTTGGAATATTTGGACTTTATCAGCTCGGCGTCCGTGTCCCGGCACAGGGCGGTCATCATGTCGTCGATGCGTTCGGCGACTACGACCACCCGGGCGCCCGCGGTCAGCAGAGCCTGTACCTTTCGCACAGCCACGGCTCCGCCGCCGATCACAACCACACGGCGAGAAGCCAATTCCAGAAATATCGGGTACTTTGCCATGGCAAAATTATACCACACACATCCCGGCTGCAACATCAATTAAATTATGAATCTTTTCAACTCGTAAAATCGGTGATATATTGTAAACTCACGTAGTTCGTAGTTGAGTGTTCATAGTTCGTAGAAAGATATGAGTGAAATAAGAAAATTGCAGGCCCCTTTGGCGGAGGCGGAAGTGCGGTCGTTAAAGGCGGGCAATGAGGTCCTTGTCGGCGGCGTTGTCTATACCGCCCGGGACATGGCACATAAGAGGCTGTGCGAGGCGATTCAGGCAGGGCGGGAGCTGCCGTTCGAGCTTGCCGGGGCGATTATTTATTTCGTCGGACCGACGCCTGCCGCGCCGGGCAGGGTCATTGGCGCCGCCGGGCCCACTACCTCATCGAGAATGGACCCTTTCAGCTCTATGCTGATTAGCAACGGTCTCAAAGCAATGATCGGAAAGGGTTATCGTGGCGAGACGGTCAGAGAGGCTCTGAAAAAATATGGCGCGGTCCATCTTGCGACGCTCGGCGGCGCGGGGGCGCTGCTCTCGAAGCATATCGTTGCTTCGGAAGTTATCGCCTACGAAGACTTGGGAACCGAAGCGGTCAGGAAACTTCAGGTAGTTGATTTTCCCGCTGTCGTTGCGTATGACTGTTATGGGAATAGTGTATATAAACAGGAGAGCGCGGTAAAATGAAAGTAGCACTAATTGGCCTGCTTCAGTCGGGCAAGAGCACGATTTTGGCGAGTCTGACCGGAAAGGCAATTCCTGCAATCGGTTCGGCATCGATCGAAGAAGTGATCGTTCCGGTACCGGACGAAAGATTCGATTGGCTGACAGAACACTACAAGCCCAAGAAAACGACTCACGCCACAATTGACTGCCTGGACGTGCCGGGCTTTAATTTTACCGATGATCATGGCCGGGCTGCCGCCAAGCGGCTGATTGGCCAGATAAGGACTGTTGAACTGTTTATTCTGGTCGTTCGGGCATTTGAAGATCCGTCCGTACCACCTTATCGAAACACAGTAGATCCGGCGAGAGATTTGGCCGAATTGCAGACGGAATTGCTGCTTGCCGATTTGGAGCTTGTGACCACGCGCATCGGTAACCTCGAAAAGCAGGTCCACAAGCCCACCAGGGCCCAGGCACGCGACAAGGTGGAATTAGCCCTGCAAAAGAAACTTCAGAAGGCAATCGAATCGGAACAACCGATTAGCTCAGCTCTCGAAACTCACACTGAACGTGAGATGATTAAGTCTCTCGGCTTCTTGACATTAATGCCGATTGTCGTTGCAGTCAATGTAGGCGAAGATCAGTTGAACGAGAAATTCGATTTTGACGACCGCGTTGGCAGTTCCGTCCCCGTCGTTACAATTTGTGCCAAGCTGGAATACGAACTGGCACAATTGGACGCGGACAGCAGGGCGGAATTCATGGCGGATTTGGGCATCGCCGAATCGGCAGCGAGCAAGTTCATCAGAAGCTGCTATTCGGCGTTTGGCTTGATCAGCTTTTTGACAGTCGCCTCCAATGAACTGCGTGCATGGCCTATAAAGAAAGGCACCACAGCGGTTGATGCGGCAGGCAAAATACATACCGATCTTAAGCGAGGCTTCATTCGGGCTGAAACGTTCAGTTTTAACGAGTTGCAAGAGTATGGCAGTGAAAAAGCCCTCAGAGCTGCCGGCAAAATCCGGCTCGAAGGCAAAGATTACATCATTCAGGATGGCGACATTATCAACTTCAGGTTTAATGTTTAGCTTAATAAATTTCTAAGGTAATGTTCGTGAAACGATCCTTA
>DAOVMB010000351.1 GCA_030630905.1 Sedimentisphaerales bacterium | reverse complement strand
AATGGTATCAATCTGCCGGATGTATGTCTGAGCGACAATGGTCGGATGTGCTGGGAGTTCTCGCTGTTCAGTCCCAGGCGCTGGATATGAAGTACTTGAGTAGCGGCTCAGAGAAACTCGGTCTCAGTGATATTCTTCAAAAAGCAATATCAGAATCACAAATATAGCGTTTCTTGTGATATTGAAGTGTACGGAGCAATATGTTCCTTCCGACGCATTGCGATTTCCATTATTTCTATAAAATGGAGAAGTATGAGGGTCCTTGAACCACCAATTCTTCTGCTTTACAACAGTGCCTGTGGCTGCTAAAATAACGGCCGGTTTGGTCTTTATAGCTCAACGGTAGAATACAGCTTTGGTAAAACTTAGATTTAGGATTTGAATTCATTCATAGGCTTTTATGGATTTGAAAAACAAGTACAATTCGCTGCAACGGATCCTCGGGGAACTGGGAAAAGTCGTCGTTGCCTATTCGGGCGGAGTGGACAGTACATTACTGCTCAACTCGGCGGTCGATACGCTTGGGGCGGATAATGTTCTGGCTTGCATGAGCGTGGGCCCGTCCGAGCCAGGGAATCTATTTGAAAGGGCGGCCGAGTTCGCCAAGGGTATCGGCGCCGATTTTCAGACGGTCGATGCCGATGAGCTGAACGACCCGAATTTCACCGCCAACAAGGCCGACCGCTGCTTCCATTGCAAGTCGCGCCTTTGCAGGATTTTGCTTGATATTGCTGCTGGGCGAGGCTTCGACCACGTGGTCTTCGGCACAAACTTCGACGACCTTGATGACTTTCGGCCGGGAAACCGTGCCCTGAAGGCTTTCGGTGTCCGCTCGCCGCTTGCCGAGGCTAAGCTTACCAAGGACGATATCCGCAGCCTGAGCAGAGAAATGAATCTGCCGACCTCGGACCAGCCCGCCTCGCCGTGCCTGGCTTCGAGAATCGTCTATGGGCTGGAGGTTACCGAGCAGCGGCTGGGGCAGATTGAAAAAGCGGAGAATTTCTTGAGAGGGCTTGGTCTCGTCGAATTTCGCGTTCGCCACCATGACACGATCGCCCGGATAGAAGTGAATCCGAAGGATATCGAGAAAGTCGCAGCCGAGCCGGCCCGCTCGCAGATCGTCGATAAGTTAAAGTCGCTCGGCTTCAAGTTCGTAACCGTTGATTTGCAGGGTTTCCGCTCCGGATCGCTGAACGAGCCGCTCTCAGAGCAAGAGAAACAGAGAAATCTCTAATGGCAAAATACTATAAGTATAGGAGTCAATATATGTATCACAGAAAAACCTTCGCAGTAACAAAAACAATCATACCCTTGGGAGTCTTCTTAGGTTTATGGATGTTACTGGTTTTTTGTTCCTGCGAAGCTGCAATAGGAGCCGATTCCAACCGGGCGGGAGCCGACGATCTGGAACTGCGGATCATGAGTTTCAATATCCGCTACGGCAGTGCCAATGACGGCGAGAACCATTGGAAGAACCGCCGGGAAATGGTCTCCGATGTTATCCGCAACCATCCGAGCGACGTGGTGGGCCTGCAGGAAGCTCTGCGTTTTCAGATGGACGAGATCCGCAAAGACCACCCCGTGTACGGGGAGATCGGCGTCGCTCGCGAGGACGGCAACAACGATGGCGAGTACTCCTCCATCCTCTATCGCACGGCCCGCTTCGGCGTTGGCGAATCGGGGACATTCTGGTTCTCCGACACGCCTGAGGTCGCCGGCTCGAACACCTGGGGCAACGCCTGTGTCCGTATCTGCTCCTGGGCCAGGCTCATCGAGACCAGGACGGGCAAAGCGTTTTATATATACAACCTCCACCTGGACCACGTCTCGCAGCCTTCCAGGGAAAAAAGTGCCGTTTTACTGGCCGAACGCATTCGGAACAGAAGGTATAAAGATCCTTTTGTGGTGACGGGCGATTTTAACGCCGGCGAGAACAATCCGGTGATAACGTACCTGAAGGGCGAGATTGCTGTCGAGGGCCCGGATGGGAGTAAAGTGAAAACAACGGTTCGGATGATAGATACGTTCCGCGTTTTGCATCCTGACGTTAAGGATGTCAGAACCGCGCACGGATTCAGGGGGACGAGGCGGGGCAATAAAATCGATTATGTATTTGTGCCGCCGGGGGCGAAAGTGCTCGAAGCACAGATTCTGTACGACAACATTGACGGGCGCTATCCTTCCGACCACTACCCGGTTGACGCCCGGTTTCGTCTGCCCGTATCCGGCGGCCGCTGAGCGTACTGACTACCGATTGGATCACGGATCCTTTTTAGCGGACCATCCTGAATTCAGTTTGTTCCTCGAACAGGTTGCGATAGCTTGCCGGATAGTATAGTTTGAAATCGATTGCCCGGATGTACTCCTCGGGCCCGCAGTGGCGAACGTTGTCGATCAGCGAAGAAATCTGCTTCTGCGAGCGAAACGCGGAGATCGCCTGGAGCTTGTTCTCCAGATAAGATATGGGAGTTCGCATTCGCAGCGTCGGCGGTTCGGCAAAGTCGCAATAGACTGCATAGGAGTTCACGTAAGGCACTTTGTCCAGATGCTCGCCCAGCTCCGGCCAGATATTGCCCGCGGAGTGGAACAAGCTGATTAGAAACTCATCGTAAATGATACGATGGTCGGGATGCAAATCATTCCAGGTCGGCAGGAAACACTGCGTCGGCTGTATTTTTCGCAGATGATGTGTGAAGGCATTCTGCATGCCTGTAAAACCGCTGATGGCCACGGGATCGCCGCTGACTACGGGTCTCCGGCCGCGGTGGTTGCTGAGCTGGCAATCAGGGAAGCCGAGCCAGATGATGTTCTTCTTTGGTATGCCCAGGCTCTGGTAGCATTCGAAGCTTTCGTTGCGCCTGATCTCGGCGATGCTGTCTTTCTCGTCAAGGCTGCAATAGCCCATGCTGCCGTCGGTGACGATGAGTATATGAACGGGGACCTTTTCCCGCTTGGCAAGCTGAATGAGAAGACCGGCTCCCAGAACCGCATCGTCATCATGAGGGCTTATCATCAGGAGCCGCTCTTTTTTACCTTGCCAGTGTCGCGAAACATCGGCAAGCTTCGAGCCGGTCCTTCGTTCGTTTCCGACCAGGCGTACAATTTCGAATTTTTCTTGCATTTGTCTGAACTCACAGTTAAATTAGGAAGTCAACCGTACAAAAGAGCGTGACAACTGATTATTAATTTATACAAAACAAGGAACTATTAAAGATGGATATTATAGGCGGCTTTAGAGAGAAGGCAAGAGGAAAAAATTTATCGGTTGTTTTGCCGGAGGGCAGAGACGAGCGAATAATCCAGGCTGCGCGGAGACTTAAGGATGAAGATATTGCCCGGCCGATTGTGCTCGGCAAACCCGAACAGCTCGAAGCGGCGATAGAAAAAGCCGGCGTCAATCTCGACGGCATCGAAACCATCAATCCGAAAGAAAGCGATAAGCTCGAATTTTATGCGGAAAGATACAGCAACCGAAGGGAAGGAATTTCAGTCGCCGTAGCAAGACGCATCGTCGTCAAGCCGTTGTTCTATGGGGGCATGATGGTGGCGTGCGGCGATGCAGATACTGCCGTGGGCGGGGTCGCCGGCGCGACCACAACCCTGATTCAGGCGGGTGTCTTAACCGTCGGTTTGGTCCCCGGCATAAAAACTCCGTCCAGCTACTTTCTTATGGTGATTCCGAGCTTCCTCGGAGAAAAGGACAAGCCCTTTATTTATGCCGACTGTGCCGTCAATGTCGATCCGACCGCCGGGCAGTTGGCGGATATCGCCCTGGCTTCTGCCGTAAGTGCAGGAAAACTCTTAGGCCAGGAGCCCCGGGTTGCTTTATTGTCATTCTCCACAAAGGGAAGTGGTGCCGGTGCGATTGTTGACAAAGTCAGGGAGGCTCTGAGAATAGCGAGGCAGCGAGAGCCAGGCTTGGCTATCGACGGGGAATTTCAGGCTGACTCTGCTATCGTTCCCAGAGTAGCTGCAAAAAAAGTCAAAGATGAAAGTGCCGTTGCGGGAAAGGCCAATGTCATTATTTT
>DAOVMB010000439.1 GCA_030630905.1 Sedimentisphaerales bacterium | reverse complement strand
TGGTGCCGGGTCGAAAGAATTGAGAATGTAGAATTGAGAATTGAGAAATATAGAAGAAAAAATGCGGTTTAATGAAAAAAACAGGTGAAAAAGAGTAGAAAACGACGAAAAATTGAGCTAAATTTGAAAAAACAAAGCCAATTTGCCCGAGGCGAAAACAACGTAAGTTCAATATTTGCAGAGAGTTACAAAGAAAAGCCCCGATTTCCGGCCCCACAAAACAAAGCCAATTCAAACCCAATTCAAACCCAATCTCGGCAGGCAAAGATGAAATGAAAATACGCCTGGAGGGATTCGGACCCCCAACCTTCGGTTCCGTAGACCGACGCTCTATCCAATTGAGCTACAGGCGCATAATCTTTTAAGCTTTGACAGTATAATAAGTTGCCAAAGATTGTGTCAATGTAAATATCATCCGAATGGCGAAAAAATCGGCTATCGCTCCGGAACGGCCGCTCTGTGGGGCTTGAAAAAACTATCCCAAGCCGACTGCCCCTGCTATAATACCACGCAGAAAAACCATAGCTGTTTGCTTAATTATTGCCGAAAGTCTTTGTTTAACTATAGATATAAATACAGGAGCGAAGTTATGAGACGGCGAGATTTCATCGCCGGCACGGCATTCGGACTGGCAACATTGGCAGCGGGACGATTGGGTCGTGCTAGCGCGAAAGGAGTAAAGTATAAAGTTGCCGTTATTGGCAGGACCGGGCGCGGAAACTACGGCCACGGGCTGGACGTAGTGTGGAACGATATCGAGCAAGCTCAAGTGGTGGCCGTGGCCGATTCGGATCCGGAAGGGCGCGCTGCCGCCGCGAAACGACTCAAAGCACCAAAAAGCTATGCCGATTATCGCCGGATGCTTGAGACGGAGCGTCCGCAAATTGTAAGTGTGGCCCCTCGCTGGCTCGACTGTCATCACGATATGGTGCTGGCATGCGCAGAATTCGGCTGCCACGTATTTCTTGAGAAGCCCATCTGCCAGAGTCTCGAACAGGCGGACGCCATGATTGCCGCCTTTGAAAAACAGGACTTGAAACTGGCAATTGCTCATCAGACGCGCTACAGCCCGGCGCTGGCTCAAGCGCAGAAAGCGATTGCTGAAGGCATGCTCGGCGACATTCTCGAGCTGCGCGGCCGGGGCAAAGAAGACCGTCGCGGCGGCGGCGAGGACCTTATGGTGCTCGGCACACACGTCATGGATCTGATGCGTTTCTTCGCAGGGGATGCGCGGTGGTGCTTCGCAAGGGTCAGAGATGATCGAGAGCCTGTTACCAAAAAGCAGGTCCGCGAAGGGGCGGAGGGAATCGGCCTGCTTGCCGGAGATGAGATTCATGCCGTATATCGTTTTGACGGGATAACTATGGGTTATTTCTCGACGCACCGTACCCGGCATGGAGCCGCGAAGCGCTTTGGTTTGCAGGTATATGGAAGCAGGGGGATTCTGACGATGACAACTGGTGCCGTGCCGGAGATATGGTTTGTGGAGGATCCATCCTGGCAGCCCGGGCGCAGCAAAGCCCAATGGAAGCGTATATCGAGCGCCGGCATAGACAAGCCGGAATCCCTCAAGTATCCGGGCCTTGATTATGGTAATCGACTCATCGCGCTGGATTTGATCCGGGCAATTGAGACGGGCACCCAGCCGAATGGCAGCATGTACGACGGGCGTGCGGCACTGGAGATGATACTGGCAATATACGAATCACACCGGCTCAACGCGTCGGTTGAGCTGCCGCTGAAGAATCGCAAGCATCCGCTGAGCATGCTGTCTTCGGGGGGATAGAATCCGCCGGAGCGGCAGTTGGAATGTAGCGGATTTACCTTTTTTTCAGGAGATGATCATGTTTCTTAACAAACGAGAAAAAGCTCGTACGGTTTTAGTTTTATTTGCCTGTCTTGCTATCGATAGCAGTGCCCAAGAAGCGATTCAAGGAGGTGTTCGCAGCTTCGGTGCTGCCGGCGATGGCGTAAAAGATGACACCATCGCGATCCAGAAAGCTGTCGATTCCGGCCTCGGCGCGGTCAGATTTACCAGGGGCGTGTACCGTATCACAAAACCGATTGTGATCAATCTCGACAAGGTTGGCTGCACATCGCTTAGCGGCGGGGGAGTCGCTCGAATCGTTATGGCCGGGCCGGGTCCGGCATTGAAGTTTGTCGGCACACACTTCAAGTCGGCCGACCCGGGGGGATTTGCAGAGAACGTCTGGGAGCGACAACGCATGCCGCTCGTGGACGGGATCGCAATCGAAGGCGGCCATCCGGAGGCGATCGGCATCGAGGCCGTCGGGACCATGCAGTTGACGATTACACGGGTTCACATCCGCGGCATCCTGCACGGCATCCACCTGACTGGCAACAACCGCAACTTGATAATTTCTGATTGTCACCTGTACGAGAACCGCGGCATCGGCATTTTTTACGACAACGTCAACCTGCACCAGTCGAACATAACCGGCTGCCACATAAGCTATAATCGCCGGGGCGGCATCGTGTCGCGCGCCGGCAACGTCCGCAATATTCACATCACCGGTTGCGACATCGAAAGTAATATGAGCCCCGAAACGCCGCCAACTGCCAACGTCCTGATCGACTGCACGGACAGCTCTTCCGGGACCGGCGAAGTGGCCATCACCGGCTGTACGATTCAGCATAACAATCCTTCGGCCGGATCGGCCAACATTCGCATAATAGGCCGAAGCAAGCCCGGCCGCAATGGTGAGCCTGTTCGTGAAGGCAATGTAACCATTACCGGCAACGTCCTTAGTGACGTCAAGATCAACGTTCATTTAAAAGACTGCCGGGGCGTTGTCCTTACCGGCAACACTTTTTGGAAGGGCTATACTCACAACCTTCTGATTGAAGATTGTTCGAATATCATCGTCGGCGCCAATAACTTCGACCGGAATCCACGCTACAATTACGGCAACAGCCTCGATGCCCGAAACAGCCTTCTCGTGCGCAACAGCGCCGATTGTACGCTTTCGGGCCTGCATGTCACCAATGTGTTGCAGGCCCCGGCCGGGTTGACGATTGAAAACTGCAAACGGATGAACGTCACCAACTGCACGATTCTCGACTGCGACGGCGCCGGCCTGCTGCTAAAAGACGTGGCCGGGAGCCGAATTTCCGGCTGCCTCATCAGTGACAATCGCCCGAATGCCGAATCTATTTCGCTTA
>DAOVMB010000142.1 GCA_030630905.1 Sedimentisphaerales bacterium | reverse complement strand
TTAGGGCCAGTCGAATTCGGCCACGACGGGCGTATGGTCGCTTGGCCTCTCGGCGGCGCGGGGTTTTTTGTCTATGTAGCAGGTGGTGCTTTTTTGAGCTAAGGGGGTGGTGGCCATGATGTGATCCAGACGCCAGCCGAGATTGCGGTCGAAAGTGTTTCTCATTCGATAATCCCAGAACGTATATTCGCCGGAGTTATTGCAGTGCTTTCGAAATACGTCGACGAAGCCCCAGGCCATAACCTCGTTCAGGGCCTTGTGCACGTCCGGATGGAAGCACACGTGCCCCAGCAGCGTTTTCGGGTCGTATACATCGATGGATTTCGGCGCTATGTTCAGGTCGCCTACCCAAAGGACGGCGTCTTCCGGCTTGAAATTATGCTGGAAATATTCGAGCAGTCGGCCGAACCAGTCGAGTTTGTACTGGAACTTTACGGATTCGGGCAAGTAGCCTTGTGGGACGTAGGTGTTGACTATGGCGATACCATTAATCTTCGCTTTGATCAGGCGGGGCTCGTCCCTCGGCTCATCGGGGAGGCCGTATTCTACCTGCTCGATCTGGTGCCTGCTGAATATGGCGACGCCGTTGTAGCTTTTCTGACCTTTGAAAACGTAATGATAACCGATATCGTCGAACGTCTCGGCGGGGAAATCGACATCCTGAACTTTGGTTTCCTGCACGCAGAGGACATCAACCTGGTGGTCGGTGAGCCATTTAAGGACTATGGGCAAACGTACACGCAAGGAGTTTACATTATAGCTGGCTATTTTCATTTTGGCTGCCTGTCAAAAGCTGATTCTTATTTACTGTTCGGCTTTACTCGGTGGTTCGGTCCGGCCTGCACGGGGATTTTCGAACGGCAGCTTGCCGCCGCGCCAGGCGCCTTTGGCCTCATGGTCCAGGGCAGCGTATTTTTTGGCAAGATCGATTACGGCGTTGTTGCTCTTGTCGACGTAAAGTTCGAGCCAGTAGCCGTCGACGCCTTGCTTTGCGACGCGGATGCCCGCGGCCAGCCGTCCCCGATGGTCGCCGCCGGCACAATCGCCCGCTATCAAGGCCGCCATCAAACGGTCCGCCAGGCTGCCTTTTGTTTCTTCGTATGCCCTGGCTATAGCGAAGACCACCTCCCGGCCGACCAGAGTGTTGCCCTGACATGCGTAGTATTTACCCGATACGGCTCCCCACCAAGTGCCCGACGGATCGGCATTGGCGGGATTTCGGTTTGCCGCTCGGCCCGACATGTCGATGATGGCCAGTTGACGCTTGTCACGCTGGGCGTCATCACGCAGCAGCTCGGCCAGGACCTGCTCGGGCAGGTCGCCTTTAGCGAGCATATCAAGAACGGCTTCTCCCCACTCGGGATTATGCCAATGCTGCGTGCAGAACGCTCCGACGCCGGGGCGCGCGTACGGGACGACTTGACCCACGGCGGGATACTTGCTTGCCACAGCCGCTCCGCATACTCCTGTTTCAGGATCGACCGCAACTATGGAAAACGTCCCGGTGACATCGGCTTCGGGCCGAAGTTTATCAGATTTGTTCAGGCCGATTCCGCTTTTACGATACTGGTCGCGGTACAGGCCGATTTTCTCTACGGGGATTCTTTGAAATCCCAGGGCGAAGGCGGGCGAATCGGGCCGCAGCCGAAAGTCCTGTCGCTCGGAGTCCACAAAATGTGGATCTTTATCCACGAGATTGTCTTCGAATTTGATGAGCGGCATGGCTTTGTTTTCGACGTTGAGCCATTTTCCACCGAAGGAGATATTATGCCGGACAATGTTACCCCTTGGCTGCCCCGGCGAATCGTTAAGGATGTTGACGAGGCGTGGATATTTTTCGCTCCAGGGCGGCTGCTTGTACGGCATCGCCCGGAGTCGTTGCGGCAGCGTGCCGTCTGCCTCGACGTGATCTTTCATCCAGCCGACTCCGCGGGCGTCGACGTGAACCGAGGCCGGACAATCCACGAAAATGTTATTTTCGATGAGATTATCCCGGCCGCCGCCGATGAACGCCGCCCGGCCCGCGAGGTGGAATATGTTGCCGACGATGGATATTCCGCTCGCCGCATCGTCCAGATATACGGCCATGGCGCCATGCAGGCCCGGACCTTTGATATCGTGAAAATAGTTATGGCGGATAATTGTTCCTCTCGCCGTCCAGTCGCGGCCCATATAAAAGGCCCCGACGTCGCCGGTCTCGAAGCAGACGTGATGTATTTCGTTAAACTCGATCGTGTGGTCGTTTCCGCCGAGCTGGATTGCATTATGGGGACCATCGTGAATCAAATTGTGCGCGACGTGATTGCCGACGCCGTTCACTGAGACGGCAGGCCGATAAGTTCTGTAAATGCGTCCGAAGTGATGTATGTGATTGTTCTGGGCGCGGTGTCCCGCGGGCATGAGGCTTTTGCGCTCGCCCCCGCTTAAAGACACGCCGCCTTCACCGGTGCGATAGATGTCACAGCCAAGTACCGAGTTTTTGCTGCCGCCCGAAATGCTCACGGCCCAGCTTCCGGTGTTTCGGATAGTGCAGCCGGCGATTGTGTTTCCCGTACCGCCGGAAATCGTTACCGCCGTAGATCGAGTCGCTTCCAGCACGAGACCGCGAATAGTCACCCATGAGCAGTCCTTAAGGACAAACAAGTGCCGGAGCATCGAGAGAACTGCGATGTCCTCATTCACGGGTGCCGGAGGCAGGAAATAGAGAATGCCTGTCTGCCGGTCAAGATACCACTCGCCGGGCCGGTCCAGTTCGGCAAGTATGTTGAGCGCGTAGTATCGCTGTCCCTTGCGATAGCCGTAGCCGTGGTAGGGAGGGACTGTCGAAATTACCCGTTTCGCAGTATCGATCGATGAGACTTTCTCAAAAGAGTCTGACCAGTCCCAAAACCAGTATCCGTGAAGCCATATTTCCCGTTCATCGGCCCAGCGTTCAGGTCGGTCGTCCGAGTAGGTGAATTTCCCCTCGCTTGTCCCCTTTCTGCCGTGGATGGTTTTGGGTGTTTCTCCGACTACTTCGACAATGCGCAGGAAATCTTCGTTTGGCCAGCGGGCAAGCTGCATTGGCTCATCCCGGAAGAAGAGTTCCAGGCGGTTTGTCCGGGCGGCTACCTGCCCAAAGTCGGAGATTCCCGCCGCCTTAAGGTCGGTGCAGACTACTTTTTCCCGGACGGATACATCGAGCCGATTGAGTATCTCAGTATCCGTTACCGGCTGAAATCCCTTCGCTTGTCGTCCGCCGACTATGCGGACCTCCTGCCCGGATTGCCCGCGGTAGACGATTGGAGCATTCTCACTGCCCGAGTCTTCGTTTGAGAGCGTCAACGGTTCGTTCACATAATATGTACCTGCCTCAATCCATACGGTCACTCCTGCTTGGAGTAAATTCGAGCGTTTTTTCAGCTCGCGGACGGCGCTGCTGGCGCGCTGCAGTGTTGCAAAGGGTTGTGCCTGCGTTCCTGGGTTTGTGTCACTTCCATCGGTTGACACAAAATAGTCTGTGCCGCCGAACAGCGGGCAAGAGATAACCATTATAGTAAGGCTTGCGTAGAGATATTTTCGAATCATAATTTCGTTCCAGTTTAGAATTTAGTTTTTCTTTGTTTTCGAGAACTTATGATAAAGTGGGAAAGATTGATTTCAAGCTTATTTTTTGCGTCCGTTCCGGCTGGAGGACCTTCGTGCCGTGAATAGATGTTTTGAATTTTCCGAACACACTTGATATTCTATCTGGCAGAAAAACAGTAGCCGTTGTTTGAGTTATTTTCTAAGCAAGGAGATTGAATCGTGAAACGAGTAAAATGGATCGTCTTTACTATTTGCGTGATGTACAGCCTTGTTGGTTATGGACAAGACAAAGTTGATTTTTCAAAACTGAATTCTCCAATTATTTTCCAAGGCGACCACAAGTACGCTTATCGTGATCCCGCAGTCGTATTTTATGACGGAAAGTTTTATCTTTACTTTACATTGTCCGAAACGGCATTGGCGTCAAGCGGTCGAAGGATCCCAAATCATGGGGGCCGGATGTTCAATTGCTAAGACTCGGACAGAAAGACTGGCCCTGGGCCCAGGGGCGTTTAACGGCTGCGACGGTTATTGATTTGACGCATGAAAGTACCGTCGACAAATACATCATGTTTTTTCATGGCGCCTCGGAAGAAGGAATGCAGGCTCAACGGGCCCATGGGGCAGCCAGTATGGCAATCGCCTGGAGCGACGATCTTGTGAATTGGCATTGGCTGGGACAGTAAAGCAATCTGCGGCGGCGTGTTTTGGATACACTGCTGCTATTTGATTATCGCAGCCCAGCCGCCTCCTGGGGCCAGCTTGATTTTCATTTTATCTCGTGCGGAGATTTTCTTATTTTCTTTCTTGAAATCGTTGCCGATCCGGTCGGCGTTGATTCCATCTTTATAAATGTCGATGGTGTGCCGGCCCGGCCCGAGGAAAGAAAAATCAACCGTCAGCTCTCGGCCTGTCCAGTCGGTCATGGCTCCGACGTACCATTCGGCACCGTTCTTGCGGGCAACCAGCACGTAATCGGCAACCTTCGCATCCAGCACCTTTGTTTCGTCCCAAACGGTCGGCACCTTGGCAAGAAACTCCATGCACTCGGATTCCCTGAGGTAGTTGGAAGGGCTGTCGGCCAGCATTTGGAGCGGGCTTTCGTAAACCACGTACATCGCCAATTGGTGGCACCGGGTGCCCATGCTCATTGGCCGGTTGAAGATGGGTTGGAAATTGCTCTGTTGGGCGTTGATCATCGCGCCCGGCGTAAAATCCATCGGCCCGGCCACCATCCGAATAAAAGGTATCGTCACGTTATATTCCGGATTCGCGGCGTTGCCCCATTTGCTGTTCTCGAGCCCGCGAAGGCCTTCGCGAGTGATGACGTTTGGATACGCTCGCCGCAGACCCGTGGGCTTAAATGAGCCGTGGAAATCGACCAGCATGTGGCGCCTGGCCGTCTCCTTGGCGATTTTGTGATAGTAATTAACCATCCACTGATCGTCTCTCTGCATGAAGTCAACCTTGAGCCCCTTGGCGCCCCACTTCTCAAACTGGTCCATCGCCTCCGTCAATTGGTCATCAAGCGTTTTCCATATTACCCACGGAATGATTCCCACGTTTTTGCTCTTGGCATATCGGAACAGTTCCTCCATGTCCATACCTTCGACAATCTTCATCAAATCGCCGAGCACGTACCACCCTTCGTCGAGAATAATGTATTCGATGCCGTATTTAGCCGCGAAGTCGATATAGTATTTATAGGTTTCGGTATTGACTCCCGCCTTGAAATCCACGCCGTATAGGTTGTTGGCGTTCCACCAGTCCCAGGCCACTTTGCCCGGCTTAATCCAGGATGTATCCTCCAGTTGCAGGGGCTTGGCCAGCTTGTAAACAATCTGATTTTCGATCAGGTCACCGTCTTTTTCGGCGACTATCAGGACGCGCCAGGGGTAGCTTCGCCGGCCGTTGGTTTTCGCTATAAAATCGGCGCGTTTAGTCACCGGCACGTCCCGGTCATTCCGGGCCTTATCGGCCAGCGCGAAAGCGGGAAATTTTCCGTAGAGACTATCGTTGTTGCCTCCGCGAAGATACAGACCCGGATAATTCTCCAGGTCCGCTTCGGTAATCAGAACCTTCGGGCCGTTCTGCACCTCTACTAAAGCCGGCACGCAACACATCATCTTATCTGAAATCGTGCTGAGCTTGAGGTATTTGTACTCCCGTTCCGAATGCGTCTGGAAGCTCTCTTCCTCGGGGAAATATATCGCGTGGTTGTCGGCAAAATTGAAGGTTGCTTCCTCTGTGACAATCACGATTTCCCCGTTGATATCCGTCACAAATCGGTACGCTACACCATCGTCGTATGCTCGAAAAATAAGACCGAATCCGCCCTTGAATTCGATAGATATCTCGTTGAACTTATCGGCAATGACTTTGCTCTTGATACGGACCGGCGGGATGATTTGCTCATCTATGCTTCTGCGTTTGACCTGAAGCACTTCCGGGTTTGCGCCGAGAATTCTGTTGCCGCTCAGCGTCAGCGATATAGGGGACGGTTTGAGCAGTTGTTGCGATTTATAGCCGAGTGAGTAAAGTATCTTCTGCCCGACGTCGATTTTCAGCCGGAGGTTTTTATTAGGAGAGATAACCTCATATTCTCTGCCGAATGATTCTACGCCGAACGATACCGATATCACGAATAACAATACTACTAATTTGTGCCTGATCATCTCTCAATCTTTCTCATTTTTAAGATAATAATTCTATGGACGCCCCATATTCCACATATAGTAATGTAAAAGCCGCGTTTTTAACAATGATATACTATTTTTCCCTTCCTGCAATACGATGTTTGGTAAGTCGCCCGGGTGGTAAAATTTCTTGAGAGTAGTTAACTTGCTTGTAAATGTTGCCGATAAAAACACAGAAGCTATTTTCCTTGCAGACAGCTCTTGTCGCGTCTCCCTCCTTGACAGGAGCTGTTTTTTAATCCTCTCTATTACTCTGTCATGATTGATTCTATAGCTCGGAAGGGTGGCAGCCTCAAGCGCAGCTTGGGGATGGTTTCTCCTGTATTCACCATCCCCAAAGCTTTTAGCTTTGAGGCTGCCACCCA
>DAOVMB010000405.1 GCA_030630905.1 Sedimentisphaerales bacterium | reverse complement strand
TACGAGAGGACCTCGGGATACCAGGACTTCATCACTATTGATGTTTTAGAACAGATGTATGCCAAAAACGCCACGTGTTATATCCGCATACCTTTCACAATTGATGCCGACTATAGCTCTTTGAACCTAAACGTTAGATACGATGACGGTTTTGTCGCTTACCTTAACGGCGTCGAAGTAGCAAGACGTAATTTCAACGGCACGCCCGCATGGAACTCCAACGCCAGTTCAAGCCATTCCGATTCGGCCGCCGTCATGTTAGAGAGTATCGATATTTCTGATTTTCTCGACACTCTACAGCAGGGCGACAATTTATTAGCCCTCCACGGCATGAACAGCTCCACCACAAGCTCAGATTTTCTTATCTCCGCAGAGCTTCTCGCAAGCGGAGGCGGTCCCGACGATAGCGATCTGGATGGTGCCTTGGAATATACCGGCCCGATCACGCTGCCCCATAGCGTTCAGGTCAAGGCAAGGGTACTGAGCGGCAGCACATGGAGCGCGCTGAACGAAGCGGTCTTTACCATCGGGTCGGTAGCGAAGAATCTGCGCATTACTGAGATAATGTATAACCCGCCGGACCCGAACGAGGAGTTCATTGAGCTAAAGAACATCGGCGCCGAGACAATAAACCTGAATCTGGTCAGCTTCACGAACGGCATCGATTTCACCTTCCCGAGCATCGAGCTTGCATCTGGCGAACACATAGTCATAGTCCAGAACCGCAATATCTTCGAAGCCCGGTACGGCACAAATGTCAACATCGCAGGCCAATACTCCGGCAAGCTGAACAATGCCGGCGAAAGAATCGAGCTCCAGGATGCCATCGGCAGAACGATTCTAAATTTCCGCTACAGAGACGGCTGGCGTTCGATTACTGACGGCGAAGGTTTTTCGCTGACGATAATTGATGCTACGAATTACCGTACGGGCGGTTCGCGAACCGCCCCTACCAGTTGGGACGAGAAAGATTCATGGCGCCCAAGCGCTTACGCAGGCGGCTCGCCGGGACAGGATGACAGCGGCATAATTCCCAATCCCGGAACCGTTGTAATCAACGAGGTCCTGGCCCATTCGCACGCCGAGGCTTCGGACTGGATCGAATTACATAATACGACCGGGACCGCGATTGACATTGGCGGCTGGTTCCTGAGTGACAGCAAACAAGATATTTTCAAATACAAAATTGCCAATGGAACCACAATCGGCCCGAATGGTTACCTTGTTTTATATGAAGACCTGAATTTCGGCAATACGAACGATCCGGCTTGTTATGAACCCTTCGCCCTCAGCGAAAACGGAGAACGTTTATACCTAAGCTCCGCACAAAACGATGTATTAACAGGCTATCGCAGCACGGAGGATTTCGGCGCTTCGGAAACGGGTTTCTCATTCGGACGATATTTTAAATCCAGCACCGATAATTACAACTTTGTAGCGATGGACGAGAATACGCCCGGCTCCGCCAATGCCTATCCGAAGGTCGGCCCGATAGTCATCAGCGAGATCATGTACAATCCCGACTGGCCGGCAGACGGTTTATATACTAACGACCAATATGAATACATCGAACTGCACAATATCAGCGCCGAGCCGGTCACACTATACCGCTACGACAAAGACGAGCCGTGGAAGTTTACCGACGGCATCGAAGTACGGGCGGTTCGCGAACCGCCCCTACAGACCGATGTACCTGTTACCATTCCCGCCGGCGGATATATCTTAGTAGTTAAGAAGCCGGCGGCATTTTCATGGCGATATCCGGATGTGCCTGCCGAGATCATTCTCGGCCCTTATGACGGCAACCTGAGCAACTCCGGCGAAAGTTTAGAACTGAGTATGCCGGGCGACGTAAATAAAGAGGGCGTGCGCCAATACATCCGCATCGACAGGGTCAATTACAGCGATGGCTCCCATCCGGAGAATTGTCCCGGCTCGATAGACCTCTGGCCCATCGAAGCGGATGGCGTCGGTATGGCCTTAACGCGAAAGGTCCCGACCGACTACGGCAACGATCCCGAAAACTGGCTCGCCGCCCCTGCTTCCCCCGGCGAATAAACCCCGGACAAAGGCCAAAAAGACAGCGATAAATTATTCTGCCTTAATCTAAAAGCTGGCATATCCTCTGCGCATCTGGTATAAATTGCCTGATCGTGTGACGAAAGAAGACCAAATACACTTGCAGCAAACTTATACGACCGGGAGGTAATTTATGGCTGAGCCAACAGGAACTTTAGAATCAGAACAACGTCCTTCGTGGTGGCGGTCAATCGGCCCGGCTTTAATTACCGCCTGCGTAGTGTTCGGACCCGGCAGTCTTTTGATCAGCGCCAATATCGGAGCCAGCCACGAATACCAATTACTGTGGCTGCTCGTCCTGACCGGCATCCTGATGGGCACTTACATGACAACGGCCGCACGAATCGGTGTCGTTGGGGGAGCTACGCCCTGCACGCTGGTCGCCCAGCATCTTGGCCGGCCGGTCGCCGCCTTAATCGGCATCAATCTCTGCCTGATTTGCGGCACATTTCAATTCTCAAATAATCTCGCTGTCGCCGCCGCCATCGAAACGCTTGCCCCGAAGCTCAATGCTTACTGGGTGCTGTTAGGATTCAACGGACTGATTATTATTTTTCTGTTCGCAGCAAAACAGCTCTATCGCTTCCTCGAACGGACCATGAAGATAATGGTGGGATTGATGCTCTTGTGCTTTGTCATCAACGTGATCCTGGCACAGCCAAGTTTGTTGGGCATCATCAAGGGCTTAATCCCGAGCTGGCCCGACGGGGTATCGCTCGGCGTGCCAAAGAAAATCGATGGAGGCATCCAGGACCCGATGATTCTGATTGCTTCGCTGCTGGGGACAACTTTCTCGGTCGCCGCGGCGTTTTACCAGGGCAACCTGGTTCGGGAGAAAGGCTGGACGATAAAGGATTACAGCCGGGGCATTGGCGATTCGATCACGGGCGTTTGCGTCCTAACCGGCATAAGCGCAATCATCATGATTACAGCCGCCAAGGTCATTCCAGGTGAACCGGCGGATAATATCGGGGTGCTGGCGGAATCTATGCGGCCCCTGCTTCGCTCGGCCGCGCACGTGTTTTTCTGTGTCGGCCTGTTTGCGGTGGCAATGAATCCGTTCCTTATTAACGCGATGATCGGCGGCAGTATCTTAGCCGACGGCATCGGTAAACCGCCAAAACTCAGCGACCGATGGCCCCGGCGTTTTACGGTCGTGGTATTGCTCGCCGGCATGATTGTAGCCATGCTGGCACTGAGAACCGGCCAGAAACCGGTCAAGCTGATTATCTTCGGCCAGGCGCTGACCGTCATCGGCAATCCGCTGATGGCCGTGACGATTCTCTGGCTGGCCAACCGGAAAGACATCATGGGCGATCGGCGAAATACGTTAATCCTGAATATTCTTGGCGGCCTGGGCTTGCTGATCGTCGTGCTCATGGCCATAAGGGTCTTGAT
>DAOVMB010000433.1 GCA_030630905.1 Sedimentisphaerales bacterium | reverse complement strand
TGTTCCTCCGACACCTTGCAGAGAAGGAATATAGCCTGATCGGTAGCCACTGTTATCTGGGTGGTGTCAGAAGTCTGGAGGAAATGATGGGTGTCATTTTCCAAAGACTCTTACAAGACTGTACAGATAAATCGCTGTTTGATAAATTGAAGGAAGGATTCAGTGCCTACATAAAAGGAGTAACGCTTTTTGGCGTAGGACTTGAATTCACAGAGGACAAAAGCCAACTCAGAACGCTGGTTGACAATTTTCTGCCGGCCTTGCGACAGGTATATGAACAAAGCCTGACCAGCGACAAGAAGGGTTTAGTTCTTATACTCGATGATATGAACGGCATCACTGATGTTCCTCAGTTCTCTCAATATCTAAAGAGTTTTGTTGACGGATTAGCAACATCAAGAAAGCCTCTGCCGCTTCTGCTTGTCCTTGTGGGACTGCCGGAAAGAAGGGATGAACTGATAAAACACCAGCCTTCGATCGCAAGGATTTTTGATATCGTGGAATTGTCGTTAATGTGCGAAGATGAATCTCAAGATTTCTTTCAAGAGATGTTTAAAAAACAGACCATCACCATTGCCGAGAAAGCATTATCTTTAATGGTAAAACTGACCGGTGGCTACCCTATGTTACTTCACGAAGTCGGCGATGCTGTTTTCTGGCAGGATACAGATAATCATATAAGCGAAAGCGATGCAAGACAGGGAATAATGGAAGCCGCACGAATTGTCGGGAGAAAGTATATAGATACTAAGATATCCAAAGTCCTTAGAAGTGAGACTTATTCTTCAATTCTGTGGCAAATGGGAAAGAAGTTGCCGGTAGGGGCAACTTTTAGACGCCAAGAACTTTTGAAGGCAGTAGGTGAGAAAGAGAAGAAGAATTTAGATAATTTTCTGAATAGAATAAAGAAACTCGGCCTTATTGATGACGCCGAAGTTCGTGGTGAATATACTTTCGTGAATCCACTTTACCATCTTTATCTGTGGTTTGAAGCCAAGAACAGGGCGAGGTAAAGGTAGAAATTGATATCACAGCATTTTTTTGATTGATAGAATAAGAAATTACAGAAGTTTTTAGGAGATTACAGTGGCACAATCGTTACAGTCTAAAAAAAGAGCAAGACAGAACACGAAACACAGAACGATTAATCGCGCACGCAAAAGCCAGGTCAAGACGCAAATTAAGCATTTTGAAACAGCCCTGGAAAACGGCAACGTCGAAGCGGCAAGCGAACAGCTCAGACTCGTTACAAAGAAGCTGGACAAAACAGCCTCGACGAGCACAATGCACAAGAAAACCGCCGCCCGAAAGAAATCACGCCTTGCCAAGCAACTTAACAACCTGAAAGCAAAAAAGGGCTAACCATCTCTGATTTCGTGAAGCGCTAAGTGTCAAGCGCCAAGGAAGGTACGAAGCGGACATGTCCGTCCTTGTTCGGCGGGTAAGCTTCACAAAATATGCCTGAAATTTACAAAAACCAAATAATTAAGCTGTTGAAGCACACCGATTACGAGCCGCTCAAGCTGGCACAATTAGTCAAAGCATTAGACGTCAGTTCAGACGATTATCCAGACTTCAAAGATGCTTTCAACCAACTGCGACACGCCGGGCATGTGGTAGTCGGTGCACGCAATCTGGTCAGCCTGCCCGCTTTAGCCGGTCAGATCGTAGGAACGTTCAGAGCCAATCCAAGAGGATTCGGCTTTATCGTGCCACTCGAACCGAACTCGCACGGCGATTTATTCATACCGCCAAGCGCTAAAGCCGACGCAATGACCGGCGACATCGTCATCGCAAAAGTCAAACGCAAAGGCAAACGCGGCGGCGAAATGCGATACAGCGGTGAAATTATCGAAGTGCTCGAACGAGCACAGAACCGATTCGTCGGAACCCTGGTGAAACATCCGGAAGCATGGATAGTTCAGCCGGATGGGAAGAGTTTTTTCGATCCGATTTCCGTCGACGACGTCGGCGCAAAAGGGGCGAAGGAAAAAGACAAAGTTGTTGTCGAGATACTTTCCTATCCGACGGAGAAATATCTGGCCCGTGGCGTTATCGTCGAGGTGCTCGGTAAAGCGGGACGTTACGATACAGAGATTAAATCGATAATTCACCAGTACCACCTGCCGGGAGAATTCGACACCGGCTGTATCGAGCAAACACGCCGGGCCGCTGCCGACTTCAATCCCGAAAAACGAGGCAACCGGCAGGACATCACAGATAAAGTCATTATTACAATCGACCCGCCGGATGCGAAAGATTTCGACGATGCGATAAGCATCGAGAAAGATTCACACGGCAACCGGGTGCTGGGTGTTCACATCGCCGATGTCAGCGCCTTCGTAACGCAGGACTCGCCGCTGGATACAGAAGCAAAATCTCGTGGAAACAGCACCTATCTGCCCGGCAAAACAATTCCCATGCTGCCGGAGATATTGAGTAATGGCATTTGCAGTCTCCAACCCGACCAGAAACGCTTCGCCAAGAGTGCATATATTACTTATGACCGGCAGGGCAATATTTTATCACGCAGCTTCGCCAACTCGGTTATATGCTCTAAGCAGCGTTTGACCTACCTGCAAGCCGACAGGATTTTAAAAGGACACACGAAAGACACCAGGCCCGAAGTAATTGAGCTTCTAAAAGAAATGGAAAACTTAAGCCGGGCAATCGAACAGCGGCGAAGAAAAAACGGAATGATCCACCTGGATCTGCCCGAGACCGAGTTGGTATTTGACAAAGCAGGCCAGGTGGTTGATGCCCATCCCGCTGATGACAGCTATCCGCACACGATTATCGAGATGTTTATGGTCGAGGCCAATGACGCCGCCGCCTCGCTCCTGGACAGGCTCAATATGCCCTTCTTGCGGCGGATTCATCCGGAGCCGGATGCCATGAGTATGAAAAATCTCACCAGGCTCGTCAAGGCATTCGGTTTTACTCTGCCGCGGAATCCGGACCGCAGGATCATTCAGGATTTATTGGCCACTGTAAAAGGTGCCGACTGTTCTTTCGCCGTGAACCTGGCAGTGCTGCGAAGCTTCGAGAAGGCCCAGTATGCCCCGCTGCACATCGGCCATTATGCGCTGGCTTCGACACACTATTGTCACTTTACCAGCCCGATTCGACGGTATGCAGACCTGGTGGTTCATCGTACTTTGGAACTTTACCTGCAAAATAAGCCTGTTCCCAAAGAACAAGAGCAGAACCTGGCCGAGACCGGCAAACACATATCCTTCACCGAGCAGCGGGCCGAGGACGCCGA
>DAOVMB010000373.1 GCA_030630905.1 Sedimentisphaerales bacterium | reverse complement strand
CGGTATATGAAGCAGTGGTTTCATCGCCTACTGCACCACCGGTGCCGTTGCCGGCGAAGTAAGGATCGATGCCCGGCACACCATAACCAAGGCCGTCATGCCACGCATACCATATCTGGTTATCGCCGGCATTGTAGCTCTCAAAATCGTCTACGTGGATGAAATCTGCTACCGTAAAGCTCCAGAGCTTACCTGTCCAGGGACTATCGGGATTGTCCGTATTGACCTGATCAACACGCCAATAGTAAGTGATTTTCCACTCAAGCTTTCCGGGATCATAACTCTCGTCGCCGAGTGCCTTGGTTCCCTTGTATTCAGGTGAGGTTGTCGTGGCGTTTTTGACGGCATTTGCGTCCGTGCCGAAGTACAACTCGTGCTGAGAAGCCATAACTCCAGGTTGCCATGAGATAGTAACCGAATCAGGCACATCCACAGCAGAATCAGCGGGGAATGGAGCAAAAGCTTTCTCCGGCAGATATGGCGTCGCACCAACGTAATCGGCGCTAATCACCTGCATGGATCCGATGCCGGGGCCTTGCCAGGAAGCCGTTATATTATCGCCGATTGTATTTTCCTTCATCAAGGCTTCGATGTAATATATATTGCCGGCCACAAGACTCTGCGGCTGCGACTCCGCATCAGCCTCGGTATCTGCGATTACGACCGCATTGGCCGGATCCTCATCGGTGCTCAGGCGTATCTCGCCTTGATCCTCGGCTTCGATCAGGAACGTATAGTCGCCCGTTTCCGGGATGAACAGCCAGCCCCGAAGTCGGGTGCCGTATTGCTCAGACCAGTTCGGAGGATTTTGGAAGAGAGATACGAACTCCCTTCCGTCAGGATCGTTGGGATAGCGGGCATTACTCGTCAAGTCGGCTACCGCTGAACCGCTAATGTCGAACCACCACTCACGGATAATTTTACCCGGACCAGGAGCTACTGTCTCGAAACTCCAAACGTCTCCCTCTCGTACTTCCCCGAACAAATCAACTTCGTTGACCCGGAAATAGTAAGTGGTCTCGGCTTTGAGTGTTCCAGGATCAAACGTCAACTCATCCAGGACACCTTTATCGGTATCGCCGGTACCTTCGGTTACCGCAGTTTCATCGGTGCCGAAGAACAAATGGTGCTTCAGTGGCAAGTCGGATTGACCTGCATTCCAGCTTATCTGCGCATCTATCATCACATCGGTGGCGCCCGTCAGCCGGGCTGGGCCCCCAGGCGGTCTGTGACTGTGCCACAAAGCTCCAAACATCACCCGTGATGACAGCACCATCGGCATCAACTCCATCGATCCGCCAGTAGTACCTCGTCCCCGATTCAATGCCTTCGAAGTGCCAGTAAACCGAAAAAACCTGCTCACTCACTTGAGCCAGATCGTCAGGATTTGTGCCGAAATATACGCGCTGGGATACCGCCGTAACTCCAGCCGTCCACATAATCAAAGGATCAACTACGCCTACGGCGCCGTCAGCCGGTTCCGGGTCTCTGGCTTTCGAGAAAAATTGGGTCAACGCGTCACTTTCTATATGCACGAAGCAGATTTTGCAGTTGTCCGCCCCTTCCGCTGGCTGGATAGTTAAGCGACCATCGGTTAACTCCACCGTCACTTCGAACTCGTCGAAGTCAAAGTCCGTTCCAGCCGTTCCATCCGGGTCCTCCATAACAACACCTTCGATATCAAAGTTATTCATCTGGTCGGTGTGCTCTGCATCGCCGCAAACCATAAACAGATTGTAAGTGCCGTTGGGCAATTCGATCTCCCATATCTTGTCCAAACTATCCTTTTGGAGGTGGTTTATGGTGTCATAGCGCTGGTCGGGTGCATCGGAGCTGTTGCGGTCACGCGCACCGTCCTTTACGTCCACTTGCCACCCGTAGCTCCAGCCGTTACCGCGGTCGCCGAATATCTCGCCATAATCGGGCAGATACCCCTCTGGTATTGGTGCTCCGTTTGACTGGAAATTGATCTTCAACTCAACGGCGCCGGCGACTCCCGCGATTAGGCCAAAAGCCAACACCAAAACTAAATAAATCGATTTTCTGCACATCATAGTCCTCCTTAAAAAGGTTCATAATAGGCCTTGGTTATATACCAAAAAGCCCAATAATCTTTTGGGTTTTAATACATTTATTTGTACATACTCCTGATATATGTTTGCGAATTGACACTACCTCCTTCCTTTAGGCCGACACTGCACAAAAATGTAAGGATTATGATTATAAACCATACGAATCCAATGGTCTTAGCTCGACTCTGCTGTTCTCCATCTTTTGGGGAATTCTTGTAAAACTGCTGGAATTCCATCCTTAGTGCAGATAAAACCCATCAGATAATCGCTCATATTAGTACACTATTTACTAACCTTTTTATACCATATTACGCAACTTTCCGTCAAGGAAAATCTTATCTCAATTTTGAATTTATCGACGTGATTCTTTGATAAGAAAAGTCTGTATGGGCATTTCACGTCTGCGATGTTTCTGAAATATCCACCCACTTGATGCCGATTTTTCGCGATGCGTATCCGAGCTCTTTGAGATAATCTCCGTAAACCATCATCCAGTGAGAATCCCGTACTTCCTTGATTAGTTGCCTCCAGTCTCCATGGATTTCCACATCCTGTTGCGAACGGCATATTTCATAATACGGATTACTTTTGACAATTCCCTTAAATCCGAGCCAGCGACCCGTACTGTATTCGGGATCGATGAATGTCACTTCCTGTCCCTTTGGGATTTCCACTTTCGGGGCGGCGCCGTATTCGGATTCGTAGTGTGACATAATTCTTGCCGGCTCGTAATGTGTCCCATCCATCCGCCGGGGAGCGCTGCAATGCGCGCAGGTTACGACTGCATTGTGTGGAAAAGTTGAATTGTGCAGAAAAACGGGTTTGCCGGATATGTAGTGCAGCAGAATCCCCGAAGGGATCACGACAAAATCCGATTCGCAGAAGGCAAGCAGTCCCTCATCGTTGAGCAGGCTCAGGGTAAGACAGGGTGTCGTCTCCGCGATCGGCAGTATCTCGCTCATGCAGGATTTGATTGTAAATGCCGAAGCATTGTTCTGGAGCATCAGGTTTTTGAAAAAGTAGTACAGTAAAAAAGTATTTACTATAAACTTCTTATCCGCCATCAGTGTCGTGTTCGGCAGGGAAAGGTACTTGTCCGCCCATCGCTCGGCCTTTGAAATTAGATTGCGGTCTTTTAAGATACTTTTAATGCGCGGTGCCGCAACATCGTAACTGACTTCGATGATTTCGATTTTGTATTTATCCCGGGCGACATCGGGCGCTTCGGGCGAGTATTTGCCCCATGGACCGCCGAGGGCAACAATCCGTGCCCCTATAAAATTCTTAATCCCATACAATGCTCGCAGTCGCCAAAGCAGTTCCTGCACATCGTCAATGACTACATCATCAACATGAACATCCCCATGATTTGTGGCGCTGTTCTGCTGCGGGGCTTCATCCGTGCTCAGATAACTAACGCTCAGCGCTTCGTACCAATAATAGACCGGGCCGGAACGATGCCGGGCAAAGATAATCGTGTCCCTGTCTTTTTCTCTTGCAAAACATGCCCTGAGCAAATCTCCCGAGCCCGTGGCGGGATAGACTACGATGACATCGTAATTGTTCTTGTGCAGTTGTAATGCTTGTTCAACGGTCTTGACTTTGGCGATGGGAAGTATTTCGAACGGGAAATTAGCTCCGGCGGACAGCGTGGTAAGTTCCTGTGAAATTCTTTTTGCCTCCTCCGCAGCGGCCTGCTCGGTTTGAACGCCTCCCCATGACTTCCAGGAAGTTG
>DAOVMB010000066.1 GCA_030630905.1 Sedimentisphaerales bacterium | reverse complement strand
GCACGCCGGGGCTGTCTGGTAGTACTTGCATACATTATTCAAGGTGCAGCCGGCCTTCCCGTCTTTGCGGTTGGCGTTGGTCCCGCTGTGCTGTTAGGACCGACCGGAGGGTACCTGTTCGGTTTCATTCCCGCCGCTTACATCACAGGACGATTGGCGGAGAAGGGATGGGACCGGCGGATCGGAACGACGGTTTTAGCGATGGTTTTCGGAAATCTTGCCATCTACACATTCGGGCTATTTTGGCTCTGCTGCCTGACGGGATTCAATACGATGGTCTTGACCTTGGGCTTATATCCGTTTATCGTCGGTGATCTGGTGAAAATAATATTAGCCGCGATACTCTTACCATCCGGCTGGAAACTGCTTAGATACAGCAGACTTACCGGCAAAGGACAATAAGCTGCGGGTACAGTAAAGGCGGTCGATTTGCCCCCAATACCACTGGGCTAATCAAAGTCTGCATAAGTCATAGGTGTTTCTTTGATGTCACAAGTTTTTTCACTTTCTTTCGCGAAAGCGGTGCAGGTCTAAGTTTGCCCCGGCACGATAAAACGCTTGTACTACTGTGGAGAATGTGGCAAAATGTTCTTTAAACTTGTGACCGATAAACCCGGAGTGGTACACTTGTGAATGGAGTGACATATTGTATGATTCGACGACTTTGCGTTATATCATTAATGGTGCTTATCTACACCGTCTCTTTTGCCAAGGCCGCATATCACATCAAGGCAACTCATCCGCGTCTGTTTATTGAGGACGTAAAGGAGTTGGCCGAACGGTGCGATGGCCCACTTGCCGGCGACTATCAGGTGGTCAAGCAGCGAGCGGACAACGCTGTCAGGGCAGGCCGGATTCAGTTCATCTCCAACCCGTGGTCTATTCCTGAAGACCTCATGAACTGCGGCATCGCTTACTTAGTCGAACGCCACAAGGGTCGCGATGCCCAAAAATACGCCGATGTCATCATAAAGCAATGGGGCGATGGAAGTCTCATCTCGAACTCTCAGGGCAGTCACTTCGGATACCATGCGCTCGCCTACGATTGGATTTTCGATGCCCTGACACAGCAGCAGCGTGTGCAATTCGGCCGGGCTCTTGGAACATGGCTGCGATATTTCACTAACGAACCTCGTATTCTGCTCAAATGGGGCCACTGGGAATACAACCAGACTTGGGGACCGATCCATCTGAACGTTATGAATTGCCGCGATGCAATCACACAAAAACTGTTCATTGCACTTGCCATAAAGGGCGAAGGCACGAAATACGAGGCCGATGCCAGGATGTTCCTCGACTCATGGAACACACGAGTGACGGCTGAATGTGTGCCGGCTTTCAACAGGATGGGCGGCGTCTGGTCGGAATCCTATGGCCATGGCGCTTACGGACCTGTCACCGTAATTCCGTACGCCTTCCATGCATGGCGCACGGCAACGGGCATAGACTTATTCAAACAGTTAAAGCCCTGGGGGTATCCGGTGGAATCACCGCGATGGGTGGCTTATACGATGATGCCCCACAACGAACGCACAGCCTGGATCGACGACGGCAACGGTGCTCGACCTGCCGCCTTTGCCCGCGCTGCGCCGATGCTGCGCGACGGGCTTTCGCAATGGTTTTCCGACCATGGCCGGTCGTGGCTGCGCGAGCGATGGCAGCGTGTCACGTGCTATGACCCTTCGGTACGGGCAATACCGCCTGATGAGCTTCCACTGGGCTATCTCTTTCCCGGTGCGGGGCATGTTTACATGCGCAGTGCCTGGGACGACCCAAACGCCACGTGGGCATTCTTCGGCTGCGGCCCGCAGTTCGCCGGGCATTCGCGGGACGACGAGGGCCATTTCCTGATTTGTAATCGAGGCGCTCTGGTCTCCCGGCAAGGTGGACAGGGCCACAACGACAGCGACTATTATGCCGGCGGCTCGCTTATCTACAACATTGTCACGATCTTCGATCCCAATGAGAGGTTCCGCCGGAGCAGGAACAATGAGAACGACGGCGGCCTCCTGCGACACGTCTATGAAGGCAGCGGCCTGCCGCGCCGGCGGGGGCATATCGTAGCCTTTGAGCACAAAGCTGATTACACCTATGCCGCCGCGGATATCACTCAGGGCTACAGCGATAAAAAGGCCCGAGAAGTGACGCGGCAGTTTCTTTACCTTCGTGGAGAGCGTGAGTATTTCGTCGTCTTCGACCGTGTTGAAACAACTCGTCCCGATTTTGTCCGGCATTTCTTTCTCCATGTCCCTACCCAGCCCGAGCGGCAGGAAGATCATTTGACGTGGCTAAGTCTGCCCGAAGCCGACGGTGACAAAAATGTATTGTCACACGGCAGATCGCGGATGTTTCTGCACACATTGCTGCCGGAGAAGGCACAGATCGTTACCCGTGGCGGCCCCGGCAAAGAGGCCTGGGGCCATCCACTCGAAGAGACGGCGCAATATAACCATACGGCTAAGGGTCGAATGAAACCTCCGGTATGCCCCTGGCGGATAGAGGTCGGAGATACGGGCGATAGTAGCCGCTCCCTTTTTCTACACGTTTTCGAGATCGCTGATGAGCAGCTTCGTCAGGCGACTGCTGTCAAGTTTGTGGCGCCGGCAGGCGTCGATATTGCGGAGCGATGGCAGATACGTTTCAATCCGGCCGGCCCGCTCGGCGGTACGGTAGGCGACATGCCGCTGACAATAACCATCAAAACCGAGAAGCAGTATAATGAATCTTAGCTCGCAGTGTTTTTTTTGCAAGTACCTCAGCTTTTTTTTAGTCTTATTAATCTCATTAAACTGCCGGCAGCAATCCGTCCGTTCACAAACGATTAACCAGAAGATTCCATGGGAATCCATTGGTCTGTCCGGGGGAGGCGGCATGTTTTCGCCTGCGATTTCCCCTGCCGATCCTAATCTGATGATGCTCAACTGTGATATGAGCGCAGCGTATATCTCCGAGGACGGCGGCCACAACTGGCGCATGATAAACCACGCCCAGCTTAAATCGGATACAAGATGCCGGCCGGGATTTCATCCTTCCGAACCCGATGTCATTTATGCTTCATCAGGCGGGCGGCTCCGAATCAGTCGTGACCGCGGCAGAACTTTCTCGCCTCTCGGCGACCTTCGCGAATCTCTCTATGGTGAAATAGCAATAAACCCATCCGACCCGAAAGTTCTCCTTGCAGGCACACGTGACGGCAAATGCAGGTTGTCGCGTGACGGCGGAACTACGTGGACTTTATGCAACGGGCCGGAAGGCCGGGCTATTGGTTTCTATTTTGACCGCACTCGTCGAGGACATATCATGTTCGCCTCTACCAACAAGGGCATTTGGCGTTCCGACGACGATGGCCGGACCTGGACAGACAAGACCAATGGTTTGCCATGGAAACAGATACAGGGTTTCGCCGCTGGTTCAGATTCAGCTAACAATACCATCATTCTCTACTGCACGATAAGCAGTAAAGACCAGGGCGGCATTTTCAAAGGAGGTGTTTACAGTTCCCGTGACCGCGGCCAGACCTGGCAGCCGGCTATGGGCCGTGGTATCAACACCGAAACGAAAAAGGCCGACCGATGGGCCTACGATTCAATCGCCCAGTACCGGCAACTTCTCACGACCGACAGGAATCCGTTGACGGTGTATGTCCTGAATACAAGCACGGGATTCCATCCCCCTCATCATGAAACAGTCTATCGCAGCGATAACGGCGGTAAGAGCTGGCGTGCTACCTACTTCCAGGATCCGCGTTTCGAGCGATATAACGTGGCTCCCAACTATGTCACCGCATCCACAGGGCAGTCCTTTAAGGGAGGCGATACACCATTCGGAGTTGCTATATGCAATACCGATCCCAATCGATTGATCCTTCTCTGGAGCCAATCCTATATCACACATGACGGCGGCGCCACCTGGTTCAACGGCGATACGTATCCCGCTCCCGGCCGGGAGGCCAAAGCCGGCTGCGCATGGGTATGCAGCGGTCTGGTCGTAACCACGACGTGGAACTACTACTTCGACCCTTTCGAAGCCAACCGTCACTATATTGCATACACAGACATCGGCTTCGCCCGATCCCTCGACGCCGGTAAAACATGGATATGGTGGGACAAAAACTCATGGGCCCCGTGGCGGAATACCTGCTATGAGATTGCATTCGATCCGGACACGCCCGGTAAGATGTGGGGCGCATTCTCCAATGTGCACGATATCCCCAACGATAATATCATCTCCGAACGTCACGGCCACAATCGCCCCGGCGGGATTTGCATTTCACATAACTTCGGTGCTTCATGGAAGCATGAGGCTCCGGGTATTCCGCCCAAACCTGTCACCTCCATCGTGCTCGATCCCGGAAGCCCCAAAAACGCACGCACGTTATATGCCGGCGTATTCACCGAAGGCGTATACAAATCGACCGACGATGGTAAGACCTGGACACTAAGGAAGCATGGCCTGGGTCACCCAAAGAACATGCGAGTTTATCGTGTGGCTCTACATAAAGACGGAACGCTTTTCGCGATAATTTGTGCCAAACGCCCTGCTCGCGGACAGCCGCTCATGAGCGAAGGCGTGGGTCTGTACCGGTCCGGAGACGGCGCCGAGACATGGGAAAAGGTTAACGCATCCCGGCATTTTCTTTACCCCAAGGACTTCTCCGTTCATCCTGACGACAGCAACATCATCCTCCTGGGAGCATGTGATGCGAACCGGCAGGACAAGTCCGGCGGATTGTACAGGTCCGAAGACAGCGGCAGAACCTGGCAGCGTATTGGACGCCGGGGACGCCAGACGTTCGGCGGCTATTTCCATCCCAAACATGATGGATGGATATATATGACTCTTACCGAAGGTGCTCCCGGTTCCGGCCTGTGGCTCACGAGAGATAACGGTGTGACATGGGAAGCATTCGAGGATTTGCCGTTCTCGAATGTCCAGCGCATCGTGTTTGATCCGTCTGATGACGCTCTTATGTACGTCACTACATTCGGCGGCAGCGTCTGGCGAGGACCGGTCGTACCGCACGTCGCGGCTCACGTTGGTCACGCAGGTAATTGACGAGAAAGTCGCCTCAGATCACTGCCCGGTTTACGCGGTGCTGGAATTATTGCTGGAGAGCTAACATTAAAATTGGGGTGTGTGGACGATTTTAGAACTGCTGCATCCATCTATTTGCGATAGGAGAATAGATACGGAAGTTTTAATCCGCATTTGCTAAAGGGCCTGGCCATACCGCGCACAAACAGAATAGTCCTTGACCTTCGATAAGGAAGCATCGGGGCAGTCGTCGGGGTATAAGTAAACACTAATGTTAAAATCCGGCCCCGGTTTCGTGAAGCGTTCGAGGTCGCTTGCCTGCTGAAATCCCTGTGATTCGAGTTTTCCGGCAGTTTCAAGCCAGTTCGCCCCTATTTTGATGCCGTAAAAGCCATATTCGCTGCCCATAATTACCGCACTGCTGAATACATATTCTTTTGCAGGATCAAAAAAGAAAATGCAATTCTCTACTTCCAGGAATTCACTTGGTTCGGTCTCGTCGAGGCCGAGCACCCGGCAGACCTCGCTGAATGGAGTTTCAAGAATCTTGATGGAATTCTCAAGATTGTATAATTCTTCAGTTTGAGGGTGATTCGACCCCATCTTCATCGCCTCCTTATCGGTAATATCCGGCATTAATGTTCTTTATGTCTCGATGGATGTAGGGGCGGTTCGCGAACCGCCCCTACTCAGATGAATTAATTTTACGTATTCTGCAAAAATTTGGAAGAAAAAACACTTTCACAAGTGACTTTTTTAATTATATATTATGACTTTAATTTTTTCGGAGTTTATGCGCTTGATAAATCCAGACAGGGTTGTTAGTCTGGTTCTCTGGAGTAGGGTCATTGCTTCATTACCCGGCTACCGCTGGGCCATAAAGTGCGGGTAATAGTACCGGATGCGTGCCAATGGGTATTAATGACAAGACAACACAGCAAACAGGGCAACCGGACTCTGGAACAAAACAAAACCAGGTCGGCTCCACGGAGGAGAAGTTCGTGCCGACGTGCAGCATTTGTGGAGAAAAACACTGGCCCCACCATCCTTTGGTTCCATGTGTCAACAAGAGAAAGGCCAAGGCAAAAGCCAAAGCCGACAAAAAGGCCAAAGCTCAAGCCGCCGCTCAGGCCAAAGTTGAAGCCAAAGTAAAAGCCAAAGAAAAGGTTAGGATCGAAGCCGAGACAAGCGCCAAGATAAAGACTGAGAGAAAGGCCTACTTTGAGGCAATAGCCAGAGCGGAAGAACGGCTCAGGACCGAATCTAAAGCAAGAGCCGAAGCCGAAGAAAGAGCCGAAGCCGAGGCCAAAGAAAGAGCCAGTGCCGAAGTCAGGGCTAAGGCTAAGGCCCAAGCCGAACAAAGCGCCAAGGTTCAGGCTGAGAAAAAAACTTATGTCGAGGCGATAGCCAAGGCAGAGGAAAGACTTAAGACCGAATCTAAGGCAAGAGCCGAGGTCGAAGATAAGCTCAGCGCTCAAATCGAGCAGCGTACCAGAACCGAGGCCGAAGCTGCCGAGGCTTTGGAAGCTGCCAAGACAGAGGCTGTGGCGGAAGCTGAATCTTACGCCGCAGCTATAAGAGAGCTGGAGGACAGGCTGCAAACCGAGATTGAATTGAAATCCAAAGCCCAGCGGGAAACCCAGGGCCAAACGGAACAGCGCGCCCGTGTCGAGACCGAATATGCGGAGGCAGTCTCGGCCGCTAAGGCCAAGGCGGCAAAAGAGGCCAAATTACATGCCGTGGCTATAAATGAGCTGGAGGAAAAGCTACAGGCCCGAGCCGTGAGAATAACCAGGGCCGAAGCAAAAACCGAATCCGAAGCTAAAGCCCGGCTTGAAGCTCAAGAAAAGATCAGGGCGGAGGTAGAAGCAAGGGCCAGGGTCGAAGAGCGGCTCAGGGCCGAGACCGAGGAAAAGGCCGGAATTGAGGCCAAAGCAGCCGAAACTATGGCCGCAGCCGGGGTAGATGCCGAAGCAAAGACCGAATCTTACGCCGCGGCTATAAAGCAATTAGAAGAAAAACTGAAGGCTGAAACTCAAGCCCGTTCCAAAGCCGAGCAAGAGGCTCGGGCTCAAGCGCAAGCAAGGGCCAGGGCCGAAGAAAAAGCCGCCGCCGAAGCTCATGCCGGTATCGAAGCGCAAGAGAAGGCCGAATATTTCCGTAAAGCTATAGCCAAAGCGGAAAGAAGACTCAACACTCAAGCCGAAGAGCTCGCAAAAACCAAAGTTAGAATCGAGGCCGAAGCAAAATCCCGGGATCAGGCAGAGCGGAAAGCCAGCGAAGAAACTCAGACAAGGGCAAAGGTTGATGAGAAGCTCAGGGCCGAATCCGAGGCAAGGGCCAGAATCGAGGCCGAAGCTAAAGAGGCCCTCTCGGCAGCCAAATCAGAGGCAGAAGCAAAAGATGAATCTCATGCCGCAGCTATAAAGCAATTAGAGGAAAAGCTTAATTCCCTGGCCGAAGAAAGGGCGAGAGTCGAAGCAAAAGCCGAGTCCGAAGCTACAGCCCGGCTTGAAGCTCAAAAAAGTGCCAGCCAAGAAGCGAAAGCAAGGGCGAAAGTTGAAGAGCGGCTCAGGGCTGAAACCGAGCAACGTACCAGAATCGAGGCCGAGACTACTGAGGCTATCGTGAGAGCCAAATCAAATGCAGAAGCAAAAGATGAATCTTATGCCGGGGCTATAAAGCAATTAGAGGAAGAGTTGAAGGCTCAAACCGAAGGAAGGGCCAGAGCCGAAGCAAAGGCCGAATCCGAGTTGGCGGCCCGGCTCGAAACCCAGAAAAGTGCCACAGAAGAAGCTAAAGCAAGGGCTAAGATTGAGGAACAACTCAAGGCCGAATCCGAAGAACATGCTGCAATCGAGGCCAAAGCTGAAGAGACCATCTCCACTTCCAATGCGAGGGCTCAAGAAGAGGCTGAGCTACATGCCGCAGCTATAAAAGAACTTGAGGAAAAGTTAAAGGCCCAAGCCGATGAAACGACAAAAGCCCAGGCAAAGGCAGAATCCGAATCCGAGTCCCGGCTCGAAGCCCAAAAAAGTGCCAGATCAGAGGCTAAGGCAAGGGCAAAGATTGAAGAAAAGTTCAGGGCAGAGACAGAGCAGCGTGTCGGAATCGAGGCCGAAGCGGCAGAGGCTTTGGCCGCAGCTAAAGCAGAGGCACAGGTAGAGGCAGAATCTTACGCCACGGCTATGAGGGAGCTTGAAGACAAGCTCAAGGCCGAAATTGAGGTTAGGTCGAGATCTCAGCAGGAAACTCAGGCCCAATCGAAGGAACGAGTCAGGATTGAGACCGAATATGCAGAAGCTGTCTCGGCCGCAAAAGCCAACGCGGCAGAAGAGGCTAAATTACATGCCGGGGCGATAAAAGAACTTGAGCAAAAGCTACAAGCTCAAGCCGAAAAAATAACCAGAGCCGAAGCAAAGACCGAATCCGAAATCGCAGCCAGGCTTGAAGCGCAAAAAATCGCCGGTCAAGAAGCAAAAGCCAGGGTCAGGGTCGAGGAGCGGCTAAGGGTCGAAGCCGCCGAACGTACCAAAATCGAAGCCGAGGCTAAAGAGGCCATCGCGGCGGCAAGGGCAGATGCCGAAGCAAAGGCGGAATCTTACGCCGTGGCTATAAGGCAGGTAGAAGAAAAACTTAAAGCTGAAACACAAGCGAGGTCCCGGGCTGAGCAAGAGGCCCGGACTCAAGCGCAGGCGAGGGCCAAAGCCGAAGAAAGAACCGACGCCGAAGCTCAATCCGGTATCGAGGCGCGAGAGAAGGCCGAGTATTTACAAAAAGCGATAACTAAGGCGGATAGAAGACTCAACGCTCAGGCCGAAGAGCTCGCGAAAGCCAAAGTCAGAATCGAGGCCGAAGCTAAATCACG
>DAOVMB010000161.1 GCA_030630905.1 Sedimentisphaerales bacterium | reverse complement strand
CAATCAAAGCAGTAGCCGCCGGGGGACGATACCTTAGCCCCAGAATAACCGACGTTGTAGTCAGCGACTACGTAAAGCGTCTGTCAGCGACCACGGATTCACCGTTTGAAGCTCTTAATACCAGGGAACGCGAGGTGCTACAGCTTGTGGCTGAAGGAAAGTCAACGAAACAAATTGCTTTAGAGCTGTATGTAAGCACTAAGACCATTGAGGCAAATCGCCGTCAAATTATGGAAAAACTCAACATTCACAGCGTCGCAGAGCTTACTAAATACGCCGTTCGTGAAGGATTAACCACCCTTGAGATATGAGCGTTCCGAGTTGGGCACAGAATAAGCCCATAGTCCCGGCTTCCGTTATGGGCAGACACCATATCTTGTGCTAAATTAAAAATAGGCTTTTCGCAGTTCATATTGAGGAATATCCTATTTGCCTTTATCTGCTATTTGTCGATAGCATTCAAGGGATAGGGTTTTATCGTAGGATAAACCCGGGGTATGAAGTAGTGCCGATGGATGGCTACTTAATACACTGCTTTTGGGTTGTCGGCAATTAGATATATTCGGCAGTCCGATTCGCCGAGGATTATAAGGACAGACAGTGAACACTGGCCGGTAGCAGGCAAGGTACTGTTTTAAGGAGGACTCGTACCGTTAAGCGTATTTATATCTGCTATTTGGTGGGGGTGTTGTCCTTATTCCCATGCAGCTAATATCCCTGATATTCGTCTTTTATCATAACAATTGCCTTTCTATAAATGTCGCTCTGCTTAAAAACATGCAGACAGAGCGGGAAATAATCAGCAGAAAAAGGTGGAACGGAGAGAAACTTGCTGGAATTCAAGAGCTTCCGGCCTTTAAAATTTTGCTTTCTGTTCCCGCACGTAGTCTTTTTATGTTTTCGCGATGGCGGACAATTACCATAATCGGGATTGCAATTGCTGTTATAAATACCGGCCAAAGGTTGGCGAAATTCCAGTCCGGCGTCAGAATTATCGCCACAATCAAAACGAGGGGAAAGGTAACCGAAGCGGTGATCGATGCCAGGGAGACATATCGCCAGATCAAAACGACCACCACCCACACTCCGGCAGCGAACAAGACACAAATCGTATAATATGGCCAAAGCCCCAGTGCCACGCCAAAACTTGTTGCGACGCCTTTGCCGCCTTTGAATTTAACGTAAATTGGGAAGATATGGCCCAATATAGCAGCGCAACCGACGGCGAGCCATAACCAGAGCGTAAGAACGCTATCCGGTTCGGCGATGAGCATCGTCGCAAGCATCGGGGTCAGTCCTTTAAGCACGTCGAGTACAAAACAGAAATATGCCCACTTCCTACCGAGGGCGCGGGATACGTTGGTCGCGCCAATGTTGCCCGAGCCTATCGAACGTAAATCCTTGCCGTGTGCCTTGACAATAAGCAATCCAAAGGGTATCGAGCCAAGCAAATACGCAGCAATGATTGCGAGCGGGAAAAATACGTGCGTCATTGTCGGCCTTTCCTTTGGAGGATGGATTCATAAACATCTATCAATTGCCGGGCAGTTCGGCCGATTGAGATATTCTCTTTAAGGTTGTCCTCGATAATCGCATTTGATGCATTCTCGATATTTTTCGTATCTGTGAAATAGCGAATTGCTTCGGCCAGTGCATCTATGTTTTCGGGAGTGTCGATTATCTTGCCGTGGCGGTTATCGACGAAGAAATCGGAGGCACCGTTGAACTTCGTAGTTATCACAGGCTTGCAGGCCGCCAGGGCCTCGAGAATGTATCGAGAGCACGGATCATAGAAAGTCGGCAACACGGCCACATCGGATATCGACATGGCATTTTGTATATGTGGAAGATGGCCGAGAAAAACTATTTTTTTGCCCAAGTTGAGTTTTTCAGCTAATGAGCGGAACTTGTTTATATTCCCACCTCCGGCTACTATCAGATATGGGGTCCTGGACGTTTGTGATTTGTCAAGAATCGCCAGCGCTTCGGTCAGCACGTTAAGGCCCTTGAGCCGGAAATTATTAGCCCCAAATAAAAAAAATACCGGATTGGCGGAGCTTTCTATTGCAAGCTGTTGAATTATTTGCGTCTTAAGCTTTTCGGCGGTTTCAGCATCAACTTGATTATCGACCTTGACGCCGTTAGGAACCAGGGATATGCGTTCGTTTTCCAGATTATAATGTTTTATGAACTGATCTTTCACGTAGTTTGAAAGGGCGGCGATAATTGGGCCGTTCGGATTTCTGCAAAGTTTTTTTTCCGCCCACAGCATTTCCGTCCTGCGCCGGTTTGTAAAAGCTGTGGCTTTCTTATAGGAAAACACGAGCTTGTTTCTGTAGCTTGCAGCATTACGGATAATTGTTTCGGCAAAACTTCCGCCCGGAGGTTGATAAACATCTGCAAAACTTAATGGAATAACACTGTGAATAATGTCGTAGTGGTTCCGGCGAAGATAATTCGAGATCAACTTCGCAAAAGATGCTAATGACATGCGTTTGCTGTTATCAGCTTGGCAAAGAAAGTGGACATTGGCGGCGGAACTATCACCCTGTGCGGCCAGAATGTCAACGTCAACGCCGAGCCGGGAAAGTGCAGAAGCCAATTCGTAAACAAGCCACTCGGCCCCGCCCAGAGAGATATCATAACGCTCTATTATTATTGCGATTTTCATTTTGTACCAAGCACTATAATCGGGAAAAATCAGTTTGTAAAGGGGACAAGCCTGCCGTGTTTAATCTCGCGTTTGGCGATCCGCTTGACTTTTCTGACCACTTTGCGAATGAACGCCTTGTCGCGTCCATCCAGGAATCTCTTTCCGGCATAACTTTTATAAAGGCGAAGGCGGTCGGTCTTTGAGAAAGCACTGCCCGGGGCCGAATAATATAACTGGGCTATGTCCTTGATACGAAACCTCTCGGCGAGAATGCGCGGCTTGAATGCACGTTGCAGGTCGATCAGGTAAAAGGTGCCGTCATCTGAATAAAATATATGCGCGAGATAAAAATCTCTGTGACGATAGTCCGTATCGTGAAATTTTTTGGCGAATTGGCCGAGACGTTCTATGAATTTTCTTTGCTGTCTGAGATTCTCAGTTTTTGAACGATCTCCGAAACAGTCCGGCAGTTTTTGCTCCAGGGATTCGGCGTTGGGAAGTTCTTCGGTTATTATAAAGCTTCTTTTTTCAAGAAAGACGCCCCATTGCTCGCCGTAAGAAATAGTTTTGGGGGTTTTAATGCCTGCCCGGGCCAGATCATCCGTCGGGTCTAAATCGAAGGACATCATACTTTTACGGGTATTATGCCAGAACCAGTTTTTGATTTGGGTCAGGGTGTCGGGATGATTGTAGCGTTTTAAAAAAAGTGTTTTATCAGGACCGGCTATTTTAAACTCAAGACGACTCCGATATTGCGGCAGGCTGGATCCGCCTGGGTCTTTTCCGGAATTGAAAGAAAAGAGAGCATCAAAGCAAGTCAGCCCGAGTTTTTCAAAGGCTTTTACGTAGCCGCTGTCTAAGAAAAACGATTTTGAAGTTTCTATAAATTTCTGTTCGGTCATTGCTCAGAGCCAGTTACTTATTACTCGGGTCATTATCGTGTAGAAAATAGTCTGAGATAACACCCATGAAACGATTATATTTGATGGCGTAATGGGACAATCCTTTTTCAGAGAAGCGCAGAGAATATTTTTTATCCTCGGCTTGCATATTCGGAGATACCTTCGTCCACTGATCTTTATCCATAGCCAATATTTCTTTGATGCGTTCGGCGTAGAACTCGGATACGGGAAGATCTGAAAAGGTGTTGACGAACCAGGGCATAATGTGCCCGATTTTTTTCAGCAGCAGATTGTGCTCCGGGCTGAATTCAAGACAAGACTCATCTGTGAAATTTTTTAGTTTCTCCATTTTTCCGGAATTAATGTATCCTCCATCGAAGCTGATTTGATGCGACTTTGTCCCTGGGAAAGGGAAAAAATAAGTCCAGCGAAATCGTCCGGGTTTTGCTGCGGCCATAAGCTTAATTGTTTCAAACAGGTCATCACGATCCTCGTGCGGAAAGCCGATGATCAGGAAGACGGAACTGTGCATTCCGTGATCGGCGACCGTCTTAACTGCCTCGACGATTTTTTCATTGCTCATGTGGCGATTCAGAATTCTGTTTCGAATTTTCGGGCTGCCTGACTCCACCCCGAACTTGACAATTTTACAATTGGCTTGGGCCAGAGCTTTAGCGCATTCGTCATCGAAAAAGCCAACATGTGCATTGACAACAAAGGGAATCCCGGAGACCTTCTTGTAGGCTTGGCAAAATTCCTTCACGTATGCCTTGTCGAATGTGAATAGGTCATCGTCGAATATGAACATTTTAATATTACGGTAGTTTTTTTGCAGGTGCTCGATCTCCCGGATCATCTGCTTTACACTGAATCTTCGTATATAGTTAAGCTGTTTGAAACTGCATTTCAGGTCGTCCTTGTATGTCTTGACCATCACGTGATTGAAGCAGTAAGTGCAAGAGAATGGGCAGCCCCGCGAAGCCATCAATCCGACCCAGCCGTGCTTCGCATCTATGATTTTCTGGAAATCCATGCCCTGGTAGTCTTTAAAAGGCAGTTTCGTTAAATCCGGCATGGGTCGTACAGGATTGATTTTGATTTTACCCTCGTGCACCAGAGCGAGATTGCGTACGTTTTCCACGCTTTCTCCTCGTTTTAGTTTTTCGACGAATTCCAGGAAGGCTTCTTCGCACTCGCCCCGAAAGGCATAGTCGAACAGGCCTGTATCCAGGATTTCGCGGGTGTTAACCAGGGCGTGTATGCCGCCGATTACGAAAGGGATGGAGAGTTTTTTCCTTGCCCAGGAAGCAAGTTTTTGGGTATATGGCCATTGGTTGGTTACTACTGAAAAGGCGATTATGTCCGGCTTTTGACTAATGACTCGCCTGATGAATTCTTCTTCGTCAGGCAGCGGCTCAATATCCTCGCAAAGCTGCCAAAAACCAACCTGATGCCCGGCATCCTTCAGTACCGAGGCCATGTGTGCCACACCGTAATTGAAACCCAACTGTGACTCTGTCGAAGGATAGATAAATAATATTTTCATAATACTTATGATTTTCCGTTAGACATATTCACAATTACGTGCGAATCAACTATCCACAGTTCTTTCTGCGGGCTTGCCGTGACGCTGAGATGTTTGTATTTCCTGGATTTTCTGCCGGCGCTCCGGTGGCTCTTGTTTTGCCAAGGTTCGTTCTTCCATTATCCGCAAGATAGCCTCGTCTGTATTAATGTGCTGTGGATCCGTTAAAGTGTTGACATGTACGATTTTACATTGCGTATTGCCGCACGCGCTCCATCTTCGGATAAATTTCATATTATTGCTGCCTGCAAAAATAGTCGGAGTTGGTGTTTGCGCTGCGGCGGCGATATGCTGACACGCTGAGTCGTAGCCGATAAATTCATTACAATCAGCAATAAGTGCTGCGATTTCGCCGATTGTATACTCGACGCCCAGGATTCCGTGTGACATGCCGGGTATTTCGGAGTCTCCAAAGCGGACACTTGCAGTTTCGAAACCTTGATCTCTAAGTCCCGCAATCAGAGAGCCGGAGCGGGAAAGTTCGTCTACGCCGAAACCTCTGTCGAGAAGCACTACGGTTTGCGGGCTTTTCAAAATTTCCTGCAGCAGTTTTTTCTCGAAATCTGTACTTAGTCTTTTTCGTGGATTCTCTCCTACACCGAAATTAATCGTGATGATTTTTCTGCATCCTGCGGCGCTCAGGCGGGAAGTTATATTCCGGGTCTGTTGTGCGATAGGTGACGGTATCCAAATCTTCGGGTAGCAAAAGTCGGATATCCCGAAAACAGTATCCATCCAATGATTTGCCTGTTCGGCCATACATGTGTTTTTTGCCGACGAAGGGAACTTCCGGCTGTTGAAAAACAGATAGTTTTCATGATGGGTCAGGGGTAGAACGCCCAGTTGAGAAATTCGTGAGTCCGGATCGATCAACAAAATATTCTCTTCACAGTCGGGCGGCATTTCTTCGGCGAGAATATCCAGAGTTTCATACCAGCTTGCAAAACGCTCTAAGAGACCGCCGCGACGGGTATAATTAAGCTGTTGTATTCGAATTCGTGGATTGCCCCCAAAGACGCCTGTGAGTTTTTTGTTGCCGATGATAACAATATCTGTTTGAGGGAAAAGCTTAGCGAGGCGTTGTATCATAACGCTCAAAATGGCGACGTCGGCACCGATCGTCACACGAGACAGCAGAATGATTTTATCCGGAGATTT
>DAOVMB010000023.1 GCA_030630905.1 Sedimentisphaerales bacterium | reverse complement strand
TTTCCCTTCATGCTGATCCGTCCGCTTCTGCAGGAGTCAAGCCCGAAGATAATTCTCGCCAGCTCACTGCGGCCGGAGCCCATAAGGCCGAAGATACCCAGAACTTCTTTCTCGTGCAGTTTGAAGGAAATGTCCCTGACTATGCCGGGTTGGATAACGCCTTCGACTTCCAGGACGGTATCGCTCCCGGGGGTTGTGCTTCGGGCAGGATACATTTGCTCTATCCGGCGTCCGACCATGTCGGAAATCATCCTGTCTACGGAGTATTTCCTGCCGGGCCCTGTGCTGACGAGGCATCCATCACGCAACACGGCAATGGTATCGGATACCTGCAGGACGTCTTCGAGAGTGTGAGAAATGTAGATGATCGTCCTTCCCTGATCTTGCAGTCTCTTTATGGTCTCGAAAAGGCGTTTCCTCTCGGCGGCGGTCAGTGACGTTGTCGGCTCGTCAAATATTATAACACGTGCATCACGGCTGAGAGCCCTGGCTATTTCAACAAGCTGCCGCTCGCCGGGAGTCAGCATTTCAACCGGTGTCCCGGAAGAAACGTGCAAGTCCACGGAAGACAGCAGTTCCGCCGCCTGCTTGTGCAACCTGCGTTTGTCTATTAATGGCGACATGCCGATCCGTGGGAAGCCGTCGATAAAGAGGTTGTCTGCAACACTCAGATTAGTAAAAAGATTCAGTTCCTGGTGGATGAATGCTATGCCAGCGCGCGTCGCGTCGGCGGGACATGAAGGATTGAACTGTTTACCGAATAGCTTGATTGTCCCTTCGTCCTGCGTAAAAACGCCGCCAAGAATATTCATCAGCGTACTTTTCCCGGCCCCGTTTTCACCGATTAGTCCCAGCGTCCGGCCCTTTCCGACAAAGAAGGTTACCTCGCTAAGCGCTCGAGCGCCGAAGAAGCTCTTGCTGATGCGGTCAAATTCGACTTCCCATTCGGTCATATCAGGATATTCCCTCCAGGGCTGTTTGCCTCAGTGCGATGTGGGTGCGTAAAGAATCCAGCAGCGCAGCTAAGAGGATTACGCCGCCCTTTATTATATCTATCGAGTAAAATTCCAGCGGCATTTTGTTTAGAGAATTGTCGAGCACGACGAAAAACAGAACGCCGTACACTGCCCAGAGGACTCTGCCTTTGCCGCCATAGAGGCTGATTCCCCCGATCACAGCGGCCCCGATTACATCGAGCAGGAGATTTCTGCCGAGGGTGGGCCGGCCGGCTTGAAGTCTGGCCGAATACAGGATAGATCCCAGGGCGGCACAGAAACCGCTGAAGACATAAGCCAGAATTACCACTCGCTCGGTCGGGATGCCGGAGACCCTTGCTGTCCGGATATTCTGTCCGACGGTATACAGCCAGCGGCCGAGAATGCTCAGATTCAGAATTACAAACGCAAGGACCGCCAGCGTCACCACAATCAGCATTGCCGAAGGAACGGGGCCGACAGTTCCATTACCAACCGCGATGAAGCTATCGGGCAGGTGCATGATGTTCTCGGATCGGGTCAGGTAAATCGCCAGCCCGCTGTAGAAGGACATCGCAACAAGAGTCACCATGAAGGGCGGCATTTTAAGTTTCGCCACAGCCATGCCATTTAGAAAGCCTATGCCGACACCGACGACAAGCATAATCAGGATCGCTGCCGGCACTTCCCAACCGCTGCCGGCGAGCAATCCTCCCTGCTCCGAGAATACCACGCCCCAAAGCGGGTTATGCTCGAACTTGGCAGGGTCGAATCGCCCGGCCATTATCATTGCACCGAGAACACTTGTCACCGCCATGATTGAGGTCTGGGATAAATCGATGCCGCCGACAATCAGCACAAACATCTGACCTATTACCAATGCCAGCAGCGGCCAGACATTGCTCAAGAGATTTGCGATGTTGCGACGGCCCGCCATGTGCGGATAAATCGCCCAGATTAGAAGGAAATAAAGAACTGTCATCACGAGGACAAAGTGGTCCGACAAGACAATCTCCCCCGGCAATCGAAGTAGTGTCCTTTGAGTTCTCATTGTTCTGTGTCGGCCTCTGCCTGCTTGAGAATTATGCAGCCCCACATGTCCATTTCACGCTCGGCCATGTTCTCCTGCGTCAGCGCAAAGCCGGGATCCTGTATCCATTTTTCGGGTTTGGCCTGGCCCTTCTCGATCGCATCGAGCAGGGCCTCCATGATCGCATCGGCTTCGAAGAATAAGTCCTGCACCCCGGTGGCATCGACGTAACCCTCCTGCATCAACCTATAGGCCGTGGAGTCGCCGTCGAGGCCGCCTAATATCACGTGGCCGGTGGTAGTGACAAGACCGAAGTGCTTCGAGCAGCGTTGTCCGGCGGGTTGATAAATATCTTGATAACCGACGACGGTGTTGCCGCAGACCTTCTTAAGGATTAACAGATGAACGGATATTGCTGATGTGGAGACAATTATCCAGGGAGTAAAGAAATGCAAAACAGACAAACTTTCGGAGTTATCGTAACATCTCGCAACATATTCCCCGCCAAACTTGCGATTCGGGAACGCCGGAACATAACAGCCAAGCTGGACGAGATGGGCTTCGGCTGTGTTATTCTTGGAGAAGATGAGGTTCCGAACGGTGCCGTGGAGACGTATAGCGACGCCAAGAAGTGCGCGGCTCTATTGAAGTCGAAGCGTGATGAAATTGACGGCGTGATCGTGATCCTGCCCAACTTTGGAGATGAACAGGCTGTCACTCAGGCAATCAATATGTCACAATTGGACGTTCCGGTGCTGGTTCAGGCTTGCGGCGAAGTGGACCCGACTAAACTTACTTTCGGTCAACGGCGTGATTCCTTCTGCGGCAAGCTTTCTCTGTGCAACAACCTGTATCAGTACGGCATACCGTTTACGAACACGACTTATCATACGTGCCATCTTACGGATGATATCTTTACGGAAGACCTTGATCGATTTGCCTCAGTATGCAGAATAGTCAATGGCCTGCATGGCGCCCGGATCGGAGCAATCGGCGCCCGGCCGGAGGCCTTTCATACCGTCCGCTTCAGCGAAAAGCTGCTGCAGGCATCTGGCATTAAGGTCGTGACTATCGATCTTTCGGAGATATTTTCTGCCGCGAATGCACTTGGGGACGATGCAGTCGAAGTTTGCGGCAGGGTGAAGGCTATTGAGGATTATGGAAAGATTCAATCGTCCGTATCTGATGACAAGATTCTAAGGCAGGCGAAACTATCGCTTGCTATCGATAACTGGATGGCTGAGAACGAATGCGTCGCCAGCGCCATTCAGTGCTGGACGGCTGTGCAACAACATTATGGCTGCGCTGCGTGCCTGTCGATGAGCATGATGGGAGAGCAGGGTAAACCGAGTGCCTGTGAGATGGATGTGGTCGGGGCGGTTTCCATGTACGCCCTTAATCTGGCCTCGGGCGGCACGCCCTCCGGATTAGTAGACTGGAACAACGACTACGGCGGCCAGAGGAACAAATGCGTAGTAACACACTGTAGCAATTATCCCAGGAGCTTCATGGGCGGCGATATCGAGATATCGGAACTGGATGTCCTGGGCGAGTCACTCGGCAGGGATAATTGCTTTGCCGGTATCAAGGGCAGAATTGCCCCCGGCGATATGACATTCGCTCGAATAAGCACAGACGATACTCTCGGCATAATCAAGGCCTATGTCGGCCAAGGCAAATTCACTGATGATCCACTGGAATGTGACGGTGGTGTCGGAGTATGCGAAGTACCGCAACTTCAGGAACTCTTGGACTATTTGTGCCGGAACGGTTTCGAACACCATGTAGCTATGAATAGAGGCAGCTACGCCAAAGCAGTGGAAGAGGCTTTCGGTAAGTATCTCGACTGGGAGGTTTATAACCATCGTGGTCACTTCACAGGATGAATCCGGAAGGGGGCACAATCTGCAACATCGTTTAGTCAAGATTTTCCGGAATCAAGATAGTATCTATAACTCCACTATCTTTACTACGAGTGGTGTTTGGGATCGGTATTCGTATAAATGTTTTGTTCGTAAGATTTGATGAAGAATGCACCGGCGTTGCCCAAGAGTCACAACGTTCACCTATGAAGAGCTCAAAGTCAAATACTAAAATCCCTGTTACCATAAAAATTTTCTTTGAGGCATCCACGTTACGACGTATCAGCCACACTTCGCAGCTTATCTGAACACCCCTTCGACTTCACGATGCATTATAATAGACATCGTGCATCTACCTATGTCATGGTCAATCGTTGCAAAACAATGCGTGCGTTTAGATAATAAATTTAGTATCATGGGGCCGGAAACACTATTGTCGAAACATTATAGTGATCCAACGCGGTGAACGATTAACACACTTGCTTGGATACAATAGACTATATTCTTAGATACAAAAAACAGGTGCCATTCATGAGTATCAAAATGAAAACTCTACTAATCGCAGTTTTACTGTTTCCCTGTTGGCAAACTTCAAGGGGAAGTGGCTGGCATCAGTTTCGTGCCGATGCCGCAAGGAGCGGCTATACATCGGAGCCACTTCCCACCAGTCTCTCGCTGCGGTGGGTATACAAGCCAACTCATCCGCCTCAACCCGCCTGGCAAGCAGAAGATACACGTATGCCCTTCGACCACGCCTATCACGCAATTATTGCCAAAGGCTTAGTTTTTTTCGGCAATTCGGTTAATAACAAAGTATACGCCCTGGACCTTGTCACTGGCAGAGAACAGTGGTCGTTTTTTGCCGACAGTCCAGTCCGTTTTGCTCCTGCTTTCTGGGAAGGCCGGTTGTATGTTTCCAGCGATGATGGATATCTGTATTGTTTCAGGGCGAAAACTGGAAAGCTTGTTTGGCGTAAGCGTGGAGGACCGGCCGGAGATATGGTGCTTGGAAACGGGCGCATGATTTCGCGATGGCCGACGAGAGGTGCCGCGACTCTTGTAGACGATATCGTTTATTTCTGTGCCGGCATCTGGCCTTCAGAAGGAATATATCTCCATGCACTTGAGCCCAAGACAGGCAAGGTTCTTTGGCTGAATGACTCCTCCGGGGGCATACTCATGGACCAACCTCATTCGGGAGCCCAGGCCAGGAGCGGAGTTTCGGCTCAGGGCTACATAGCAGCTTCAGGGAATACTCTGCTGGTCCCCACAGGTCGAGCGATACCCGCTGCCTTCAATAGGGACAACGGCACGTTCCGGTACTTTCACCTCCAAAGATATGGTCAGGTGCGGCCGGGCCCGTTTACTGTCCTTATGAGCGGCTTCATGTTTGGCAGGAATGAATTGTTTCGCTCCGAAAGTGGCGAGTTATTGCTCAAGGGAACCCCCGGCTCAGCCATCGCTGTTTTCCCGAAACATGTAGTCTTTGCTCAGGGAAACAGAATCAAGGGTATTAATCGGTCACAACTCCTTGGAGAACAGCAGATAGAAGACTCGGAAGGAAATGTTGAAAAACGAACCGTCCTGAGTTCCCCATCCTGGTCTATTCTCTGCGCAGAACCGGTGGGAGTGTCTCTGATAGGAGCCGGCGAGACAATCGTCGTAGGTACGAAGAATCACAAGGTCATCACTGTGGATGTGGGAACTAAATCAGTTGTAATGACCGCCGATGTAGATGGCGAGCCATTAGGGCTTGCTGCGGCAGAAGGTTGCCTCATCGTTAGCACGGACCAGGGTACAATCTACTGCTTCGGAAGCAATAATACAAATCCTATGGTCGAAATAAGTCCCAGGCCAAAGTCATCTGTCTACGCCAGAAACCGGTTGTACGCCCGAGCGGCCAGGGAGATTGTCAATAGAACTGGAATTACTAAGGGGTACTGTCTTGATCTTGGCTGTGGTAAGGGCCAGCTTTCTTATGAACTGGCCAAACTTACGGATCTAAATATTTATGCTGTTGAATCAGATCCTGCGAAGGCTGCCAAGGCACGGAAACTGCTCGATGAAGCTGGACTGTATGGCACGCGGGTAACCGTCCTGCAGCGGAACCTCATCGAGACGGAGCTTCCTAATTACTTCGCCAACCTGATTGTGTCAGGTGCTTCTGTAAAGAAGGGGACCGATTGTGTACCACAGAAAGAGATAGATCGTATTCTACGGCCTTATGGCGGGTCAGTATGTCTCGGTCCACTGAGCGAAATGCGTTTGACTGTTCGCGGTCCCCTTGAAGGTGCCGGCAGTTGGACACATCAGTATTGCGATCCTGCAAATACTAACTGCTCTACCGATGAATTGGTTAGAGGGCCGCTGGGCATGTTGTGGTTCACTGACAATGACTTTGAAATGCCTTCTCGGCATGGTCGCGGTCCTGCGCCGCTCTGCCACAACGGACGGTTATTCGTCGAAGGTTTGCATGGCCTGCGTGCGATTGACGCATACAACGGACATGTCCTCTGGGAATTTCACATCAAGAACATATTGAAAGCATATGACCAGGAACACCTCATGGGAACAGCCGGGACCGGCAGCAATTTTTGCGTAACTACTGAAGGCCTCTACTTACGCAAAGACGGCAAATGCCTGCAACTGAATCCCGCTACAGGCAGGCTTATGGCCGAATTTGACGCCCCGGAGCATCCAGAGGGCAAGGAGAGTACTTGGGGGTACATTGCGTGCAAGAACGACACATTGTTTGGCACATTGGCCAACACGGAACATATCGTGGAGTATCGCTACGGAAAAAGCGATATGCAAACGCAGTTCACAGAGTCAGTGCTCCTGTTCGCGATGGATGCAGAAACAGGCAAGCTGAAATGGAGCTATAAGCCTCAACATTTTATCCGAAACAACACGGTTGCCGTCGGGGCAGGCAAGATTTATTTCATCGACCGGCCGCTGGCCTTATGTGATCGTCCGAAGATCCCAGGCAAAGAACAAGAAAGCGAAATAAAGGAAAATCTCAACGACTATTCACAGCCAACAGGTACACTTGTCGCTCTTGACATGGATAATGGTATGGTTGCCTGGAAATCGTCCGACAATATTTATGGCACGATGCTGGCTCTGAGTGAGAAGCATGATGTGTTGCTAATGGCCTATCAGGACACACGCTTCAAGCTGGTCTCAGAGGTTGGTGGCAGAATGGCAGCCTTCAGAGACTCGAATGGAGAATGGCTTTGGGATGTGGAAGCCCACTATGCCTCTCGACCCATACTAAATGACTCGACCATATACGCCCAGCCTGGCGCATGGGATTTAATTAGCGGCCGAAAAAAGGAATTCCATTTCGAACGCTCCTATGGCTGCGGTATCATTGCAGGTTCAACGCACTTACTGGCTTTCCGTTCGGCTACTCTTGGTTATAGAGATCTGCTGTCCGACAAGGGAACGGTCAACTACGGCGGCATAAGACCTGGTTGCTGGATCAATACCATTCCCGCCTCCGGATTGCTCCTCGTTCCCGAAGCATCCAATCGATGCGTTTGTAGTTATCTCATCAAGGCAACCATCGCTTTGCAGCCGATACAATGATAGTGTCCTTCCTTTCACTGGCCCTTAGCCAATCATCGGTACGTTAAGATTATGTTTCATTCCTTCTATAACGCACACCATAAAGGCAAGACCATACTTGACGAGATCATAATCATGAAGCTGTCTGAAAACGAAACATATCATAATGTAACACCCTCAAAGCATCCACGAGCACTCGATACTTGCTCTTTGCCGTAGGCCGAATGTGAACAACAACATGAAAAGGATGCAGAAAAACCTTAGCTGTATCCGTTGATAAAAGAGGATACAGGGCTGAGGTGCGGAGGGAGAGGAAAAAGCGAGATAACCTCAGCCCTGCGAATGTGCTTTTTAGTAAAAAAGAAAGGAGTAAGAAGTAGTGGTACTGGTTCAGGCAAAGGTGTATGAAGCTCAGATGAGAGATAGAACATGCCCACTAATATGAGGCACGACAGCAACTCCCTCTTTTTACAGTGTTCCGGTTTTTCATGCGTGTTCACTTTCTCATACTTCCAAATTTCACACACCCTCAACTTCTTTGCGGATATTCTATTCAAGACCACCCAAGAAACCTTCGTGAAAGAAAACCGGCTTGTATCCACGCTCCTTGACCCAACGGATAGCAGTCTCAAGCCTTTGGAAATGGTCAGGCAGGTAATTGGAGTAGAAGGGCCAAAAGTATTGTTCGTGAGTGAAAATATCCATGATTTCCGCTTGGTTAGGGTTCATGAGGGCATCGTGGCGTGACAGATACTCAGACCGAACATCGTCCAGTAAGTAATTAACGTCCCAGACACCGCCAAGTTGGCGAAAATAACCACTGAGCACGCGCACGCCATTTTCAAAAAGTGGCTTCAAAGCTGTCGGCTGCACCATTCCCCAATGGATGACGCTCGGCGGCGAATGACAATAGTCTTAAGAAATCCCTGCCCGTGCGTACTACACAGGAAATCGTCCGGAACATGTTGCTTGAAAGTATAAGCTGAACGCATTAGAATCAAGTCTAAAATTCCGAACCGCAAATAGTCCCAATATCGAGAGATTATAGAGATGCCTAATAAACTAACCGGTGGAATAATGAGGTGGTGTTTACTTTTCGCTTTGTGCCGTTGTAGCATCTTGAGCGGTAATCACGCTCCTGTCGCGGACTTGGTTATTAAAAACGCCAAAGTCGTTACTATCGACAAAGAACATCCCCGCGCCCAGGCGATAGCTTTCAAGGGTGAGACAATTATCGCCGTGACCTCAGATGAGAGTATCGAGAGACATTTCAAGGAAGGCGTTTCGAGAATGATTGACGCCGAAGGCAGGCTTGTTGTCCCCGGCTTCAATGATGCACATATCCATTTCAGCTTCATTGATCCCGACTATATTGACCTTCGCTATATCACGGATTCAAGCATTATCACAGCGAAGGTCAGAGAAGCTGTTGCCAGAGCCAAGCCCGGAGAGTTGATACGCGGCGGTCGCTGGGAACACGAAATGTTCGTTGACAAACAATGGCCCACTAAAGAGTTGATTGATCCCGTAGCGCCGGACAATCCAGTAGTGTTGTCCCGCGCCGATGGACACTCGGTTCTGGTTAATAGCTACATAATCCGCAACTCGGGGATAACCAGGGACACTCCCGATCCGTTTGGCGGCGAGATACAAAAGGATCCGGCCACGGGCGAACCGACCGGCATCTTCAAGGAGAGGGCTAAAGGGTTGTTGAAATATGGTCAAAAGCCTGTTCACCGGACTGCCGAAGAACAACGAGAGCGACTTATGCGCGGGTGGCAGGCTGCGTTCGATCAGGCCGCGCAAAATGGAGTCACTTCGATACAGTTGCCGCCCGGCGGCGATTTTGACATATACCAGAAATTCAAGGACATGGGCAAGCTCACACTGCGGATATACGCCGGGGGACCTCTGACAGCCGACAAGCAGAAGCTAAGACTCTACGACGAGCTGCAAGAGAAATATCCCAGGGACGGCGACTGGATACGGTTCGGCTACATAAAGGGATTTATCGACGGAACGCTCGGTTCGGGCACGGCGTTATTCTTTGAACCTTACATTGATGCTCCCGAAAAGACCGGTCTGCCGCAGATGCCGTATGAAAAATTTGAGAAGATGGTGGTGGCCCTGGACAAAGCAGGATTCCAGATTGGCATTCATGCCATCGGCGACCGGGCCAACCATTGGACCCTCAATGCCTACGAGAAGGCACAGCAATTGAACGGTAACCGTGACAGCCGGCATCGCATCGAGCACGCCCAGGTGCTTCACAGCGATGACATTCCTCGGTTTGCGACATTGGGCGTGATCGCATCGATGCAGCCTACGCACTGCATAACCGATAAGCGCTTTGCCGAAAAGCGAATAGGCCGGCAGCGCTGCAAGGGAGCGTACGCCTGGCAGCGGCTGTTAGACGCAGAGGCGAGGATCGCCTTCGGGACGGATTATCCTGTCGAGCCAATCAGCCCGTTGGAAGGTTTGTACGCTGCGGTCACTCGAAAGGACAGGGCCGGCGAGCCGGGCGACGGATGGTTCCCGGATCAGAAATTGAGCATGGAAAAAGCAATCGAGCTGTACACCCTCGGCTCGGCCTACGCTGAATTCATGGAATATCGCAAAGGCATGATCAAAGAAGGCTACCTGGGCGACGTCGTGATATTCGATGAAGATCTAATGACCATCCCGCATGACCGGATCATGTCGGCAAAGGTGGACTATACAATCGTGGGCGGCAAAGTCGTGTACAAACGAGAAGGAGCAGAATGAACGAGACACCCCCGGCTCAAACACAGCCGTCAGGCACTGTAGTTACCGAGCGGCTTAAATCGCTGGACGCATATCGCGGCCTGATAATGGTCACGTTGGCCTTCGGCGGATTCGGTCTGGTCGCAACGGCAGGATTGCAGTTGAAGGCTGATCCCGAATCAGCATTTTGGAAAGTTATCCAACACCAGTGCGTACACGCACAGTGGACGGGCTGCAGGTACTGGGACATGATCCAGCCTTCCTTCATGTTCATGGTCGGTGTTTCCATGGCGTATTCTTATGCAAAGCGGCGAAAGATAGGCCATTCGTATGTCCGTATGCTGTCTCATGCGGGCTGGCGGTCAATCGTCCTGGTCTATCTCGGTGTTTTTCTGTCATCAAACGGTCAGCGGTCGATCAACTGGACTTTTGCGAATGTCCTGTGTCAGATCGGTCTTGGATATTGCTTTTTGTTTTTGCTCTGGCGGCGCAGCTTCCGTACACAGGTGGTAACGGCAGCGGTGCTGCTGGACACCAGCGTGGGCCATCTTCTCTACCGGATGGTGCTGCCTGATCCTGGCGACTCTCTACGCCATTGTCGATGTTCTGAAATTCCACCGCTGGACATTTCCTTTGGCCGTTGTCGGCGTCAACTCCATCGTCATGTACTGCATGTCGCACCAGTTGAAGCCCTGGGTCAGGGACACACTCAGGATGTTCTTAGGCCGGGACGTTTTTCAAATCCTGGGCGACGGCTACGAACCAATGGCGCAATCAACGATGATCGGCCTGGCATTCTGGCTTGCCTGCTACTGGTTGTACCGCCGGAAGATATTCATACGCATCTAACCGGCACTTGTCAATCAACGCACAGAGATCATGCTGTCAATGTGCTCCATTTGAACCTGCTGCGGGAAAACCGGCATGGACCAAGGCTGTTCACGAAGTACATAAGGACGTCGAGTTTCACGATTGGGTACAACTCGGTGCGATGCGAAGCGAACTGACTCTTGCCGTTCGCAAGCCCACTGAGGAACAGTTGAATTACGCTCGCAAACTGCTGGCAAAGCCGGAGGACGCCAAGCCATATCACAAGCACGAGAAAGTGTACGCAAACCGTACTCTCAGGATGCATGAGTCGCCGGACGAGGTCTCAGTGGTTCTACAGATACTTCCCTCCGGGTAGCATTGCATCCCGACGGCGGGGCTGTCTGTCAAGACTCGCAGATCCAATTTCCGAAAGTCCCTGAAAGCAATATCCGCAAGTCTGCTTCCCTGCTCGATAGCTACAGGTAAACTTCTTGAATTCGGTCATTGAATCCGGAAACGGTATAAAATTCCTACAAAAATTTACTTTTAGGCGAAAAATTGAAGCCCATCTCTGCTCGATTTTGGGAAAATTGGAATTTGTAGTGTCAAAATGGTGTCATAATGTCCCCCTGAAAATTGTGGTGTTTTTCAACTCATGAAAAAGATGACTTGTCGAAGAATTCTGTCATGTTACAGCTTGCCAACATTGGGCCATTTTGGGGAAATCTTTGTGCGGTTCACTGCGCTCGGCCACGAGAAAGTTGATAGATGTCGCATCCTTTGGCGGTTGTAGCGCCACAATTGTCTAGCATGGGTGGTGACACGACATGGTTACTCACCGCCTACAGAAACAAGCCGTTTAAGTTCTTCAAACCAGTTCAAAACGACATTAATCTGGATTGGGAGTGATTCCTCCCGCATGGGCTTTATCATGATAAAGCGTTGATCGTTCGAGTCGAAATCATAGTTGGCAACAATTTTGTTCCGGGCAAACCATTCGGTAAATAGATCCTTCGGCTCACCGAATGTAAAGCGTGTTTCATCCTCCAGCGTTACGACTTTCATCGTATTGCCGCTGCGATAGTAAAGCATTTGACCGGATGGATCCCAAACAGGTTCATCACCTCGATTAAATGATATTTGCCTTCTATCGCTGCCGCTGGGAAAACGGCGTAGGTAGATTTCATATCGGGCAATATGGAATATAGGCTTGGGACAAGCAAATTACTTGCGCGGGAAGAACTATAGGTGATCCGATTGCCTGTAGGTTCCCAAATAGGCCATAAATCAAAGGAGGGATTGTTGGTAATCTTCGTCATGGACGGCCCAGTCAAGTCACAAACATAGACATCCAAAGATGGCGGCCCTTTGATTAGCACCAAGTGCGATCCGTCGGGCGAAAGGCGAGGGCCATGATACATGTCAGGTGTCAATGACAGTGATGTTTTTTCTCCTTGCATGTTTACCTAAACTAAGGTGTTTTTTGCGGCTTCGACACCCCTTGGGGCATATGCAAGGGTTCCATTTTCAGATAGACTAAATATTCTCTGCCCGCATATTCTACATAGTGTGCATTGCTGTCATGTTTACCCAGCTTCCGCCAATGATTCATCTCTAATGAAAGCAAGGAAATGTCTCGCTTCTCAGCTCCTTCATAGGTACCAATGGTAAAGAGCAGGTCTTTTCCTCCCGGTAGCATCCTGGGTTGAGTATGAACATTTTCGCCGTGGTCATAATCTGGACGGGTCACAGGAATAGGTTTTTCATCCCCATTTATTGATAGCTTAAACAGACCACTATTGGGATTTGCCGTGAAGTAGATGGCGTTGTTCTCTGCAGACCAACAACCACCGTGACTGATGGGGCTGATAGAATATATGGTTAGGATAACACCTGTGGCTAAAGAGACTTTTTTTATTCTGCTTTCTGTAAAAAAAACCACCCAGTTGTCATCAGGCCAAAAAAAGGGGCTATGGGCATCTTCAGTGTTAGGAATCAGTTTAGGCTCCATACTATCCAATTCCCGCACAAAGAGTTGATCGACCCCATTTTGACTGGCGATATAGACAATCTTGGAACCATAAGGTGATAAAACTAGTTTTCTGGTCCATAAATGGACATCTCCCATTTGTTGGGATTGGGGAAGG
>DAOVMB010000241.1 GCA_030630905.1 Sedimentisphaerales bacterium | reverse complement strand
GAGGCGGCCTCGGCGCCGATTACCGAGCAGATTTCCAGATACTGGAGCCAAAATACGTCTCTGAGAGTATCCTTCCTGCTCCATCCCGGAAAACCACAGGATCCGCCTCCGTTCGACCAGGGGCAGATTTTAGAGACACGTATCCTCAATACCAGACATAACCTGACGCTGAATTTTGATGAGCGGAGCACAGGTTTCGCATGGTTCTTTTCATTCCTCGTATGGTTCTCCCAGGTCAAACGGGCTTTCGGGGACAATTTGTTTATATTGCTGGACGACCCCGGTATCGGGCTGCACGCAAAAGCACAGGAAGACCTGCTCCGTTATATTTCCCAAGAGCTTGAGCCGCACTACCAGGTGATTTATACGACCCATTCGCCGTTCATGGTCGATGCCAATAACCTTCAGCGGACGAGAACGGTCGAAGATATTATCTCGACAGGAGATGACGGCAGGGAAAAATACCTCGACACAAGGGTCGGCGAAAAGGTCTTCAGCACAGATGCCGATACCCTTATCCCGCTACGGGCGGCGCTGGGCTATGAAATGATGCGGTCGATGGTCGCGGGGCACAAAACACTGCTTGTCGAAAGTATGACCGAGGCGTTTTATCTCAACTGGTTCTCAACACGGCTGAACGAGAAAGGCCGGGCCGGATTGGATTCTTCCTGGAAGATCGTGCCGTGCGGGGGGGGCGAGAAAATCGGCGCCTTCCTGGGTCTGTTCGGAGCCAACAAGGGCAATGTCGTGGTGCTAATGGATGTGAACGGGGGACAAAAGAGACTCGAACACCTCCGCGAGTCCGAGCTTATGCGAGGCTGCGGCATTCTTACGATGGATAAATATATTCATAACGAGGAAGGGAGCATTGAGGATTTGATCGGCTGGCCGACATATTTCGGGCTCGTCAATCTATGCTATAAATTGCCGCGAAAAAAGCGGCTGTCGCTGACGGCACCGGACGAGACCGTAAGCATCGATGGTCAACCAAAACGTCTTGTCCGGCGGGTCGAAGATTACTTCGCGGCTGCCAAGCCCGATATTGGTACCTTCGACCGCTACAAGCCGGCAGAATTCCTTGTCGAGCACACCGGCAAATGCCTCAAAAAACTACCCGATTTGTCCAGGGCACTCGATCTGTTCGAAAGGCTCTTCGCAGACATAAATACCTGCCAGTCAAGCCCGCAGGCACTCAAGGCGCCGGGGCACATGCAGATCCGTTCGATTGTCGATCTTGAATCGAGAAAAAAAACCGGCCAATTAGCGGAAGCTGAAAAAGTGTAATGTCCTATTAGCCTGTCAAATCTGATTTGGTAGCTTGGAAGGGTGGAAATGACAGCTTACAGATTTAAGCTTGACAGGCTATCAGCAAACCACTCAATAAATTGCCGGCCGTTACTCCCGAAACAGCAGCTTTATGAGTTTATCCTGCTGTGAGAAGTCGGGAACAATGATATGAGCACCGGCTTTAACAAGTCGAGTTCGTTTTTCGGGATTCAGGTCGTGCCGGCGGATCTCGTCGGTTGCGATACCGACGGCGATGCCATCGCGCTTCCGGCATTCCCGAATCTCGACGGGGCCGTCGCCAAAGACGGCTAACTCGGGTCCCTGCAGGTTGTTTTTGGTCATGATTTTTTCGATGACCATCTTCTTTGAATACTTGGCTATGTCGCCTACGCTGCCGTAAATCCCGCCGTCAAAAAGCTCCGCGTAGCCAAGCGCTTTGGACTCGGCGACAACATCGTCGCAATCGGTCCCGCTGGCCAGGTAAAGTTTTATGCCCCTTTTCCGCATGGCTTTCAGGAATTCCAACGCCCCCTTGATGGTGTAGTCATGGATATCGAGTTCGCCGCGTTTGAATTTTTCGATACGCTTATTGACAAGCTCCATCAAGGCGTCATTATAGATTTTCTTATAGCCGAACTTATCGCGGATTTTGTCGCCGGGGACAAGGCCGAACTCTCTGACCATTTCTACCAGCGCTTCCATCTGCACTATTGTCTGGATGCCGGTTGACTGGTCGATATAGTAGAGGACTCGGTTTCGCACCTGGTGATAGAGGGTCTCGTCGGCGGTTTCGTATTTGTCGCCGAGAATCGCCCTTATCAACACCGGGGCCATTACCTGCTCCCAGCCCTGTCGCAAGGTGCTTATGGTCCCATCGTGATCGAAGACGGCGTGCTTTATTTGAGCCTGCGGCATCGATTCGGAGCAAAGCTCTATTTCAGTGTCATCGAGATAACGGGCGCCACGCCTATCGGTCGCAAGCTCCGGCTGATAGATATAATCGGCGTCTTTACCGATTTCGAGGATCTCCGGTCCCGAGGCGGTGCCCGTCTGGAACAATTTCTGGACGGTGACAGCAGCGGCAATATTGGCAAACTCTGCGGCCTCCGCCGGCTGCAAATCCGCTCCCAGGCACAACGCCAGCGCGCTTGTCACCGTATCGCCGGCGCCGACGATATCGAGCTTTTTCAATAATTGAATACCCGGGACCTCGTGGTGACCGTCAGAATCAATTGTGATGATCCCCCGTGAGCCGCGGGTCAGAAATACCGGCTTGCTGAACTGCCGATAAAGGTTCCCGGCGTATTTTCTCACATCAGCCAGTGTCAGAACATCGTCCAGTTTCACATCGACGTTGTTCAATTGGGCCGCTTCCAGATCATTTGTCTTTCGGTAAATGTCCCTGAATTTGTGGCCGAAGTGCCGGGAATCGAGCAGGACTATTTTGTCGCTGAACTTTCCAAAGAGCTCGTTAGCGGAGTCTATGAAAGATTCGTTTGTGATACTGCCGGGAACCTGCTGGTTGAATATTAAGGCATCCGCCGTCTGCAGGGCATTTTTTATGCCGTTCAATAGGGCCTGGTCCGTTGCCTCGGTTCGTTTATTAAAAAAGCCAAAGTCCATCCGGGGCAGTTCGTTGCTCTCAAGGTATGGCTTGCCGAACGTGACTGTGTCGAAATTTTCCTTTTGAACGATTAAATAGGTCGTATCAACGCCCAGATCTTTGAGCTGACGAGCCAATTCTCTTCCGAAGATGTCATCTCCGACGACACCTATAACCTGAATCGACGCCGGATCGAGAGCGGCAAGATTGGCGACAACGTTCGATGCGCCACCGAGCGAATAATAATGCTTGCCAACCGCCTGGGCCTGAAGGCCGGTCTCAAGCGAAACTTCCGAACCGCAGGGATCGAGCAGCCAGTAAGCATCTACACAAAAATCGCCGTAAACCGCGACTTTGACATTCTTAATGCGAGCTAAGATTTCACTGATGCGTTCTTCTTTCATTGTTCAACACCTTTTTGCTGCGACAGTTGTATCATCTTTTTATAGAGCAACGGAAAGGTCTGTTTCTGATTGCCCTGTATGTAAAAGCCTTTTCCGGCAAAGGACTGGGGGATTCGAGTGACAATGCTTTTCTGGTCGCGGAAATAATAGCCCTGCGAAGATTCGTCGCTCATCGCACCGGGGTCCCTGTTACGCAGATCGAAGTCGGCAGTGAGAATACCGTTCGGAACACTGCCTGTGTTGGCGGCGATCGAGACGGCTTTTAGCAGAACTTCAGGTCCGGTCACGGCGCTTCCGATGTTGAGCACCACGCCGCCGTCAGTAAGTCTCGCGATCTCATTCGTGTAAATAAGGAAATCCCTGCCGGAACAACCGCCCTTGGCCTGGCCGTCAAACGATGGATGCTGGTCGACCACGTCCGTGCCTATCCCGACATGAATGGTGAAAGGAACGTTGTTCTCGTAGCAGGCACTTAGGACACTGACTTCGGGATGAGCGAAAGTGTCCGGCAAATCGCCTTTTGCAGTCGAGGCAAGAACCTCTCGACGGAAATCTTCGTCACATATCGTTCTGCCGAGCGATTCGCCGAGCCCGAGTTTATATTTATTGCCGATGGACATAGTGTAATTTATGTAAGCGAATTCGTAAGCCATCCCGAACCGGCCTTTGCTTAGGGCATCCGGGACATTTTCGCTGGTCTGGCCGATCAGGGCCAGCTCGAAATCGTGAATGGCCGTAGCGCAGTTGCCTGCCACAAGACTCACAAGGCGGCGTTTCACAAGATCGGCAAGCAAAAGGCCAAGACCGTTCTTAATTAAATGGGCGCCTGTAAAAACAACAACAGGCTTGCCGGCCTGCCGGCATGAAACGATCGCTCGGGCAATATTCTCAATCTTATCGCAGGTCTTGCCGGGCAGCTCAACAGCAAGATCGTCGAGGTCTTCAGGCCGGACAAGGTCGTCGAGTGTCACCTTATTCGAGCGCGTATTCAATGGATACGTATTGACTTGATCGAGGTCAAAAGCGTTGTATCTGCCGTCGTAATCCATGGAAGTTCCCGTTACTGGAGCATATCACTTAGTTTTTCGAGCCGTTTTATGGATTCCACCATACACCGGATGGTGTGATAGTTGACTTTCCATGAATGACTCATGTGTGTCCAAATCGGCTCGCCTTCTCGCGTTGTCAACGGCCACCACTCGCCGACCGGATGATTTATCATCTTGTCGAAGACGAAACGGTGCACGTTTTCGTAAGCCGGCCAGTATTCCTCGAATCCGAATTGCAGGCACGCTTCCAACATTCCTATCATTACCTCAGCCTGCTGCCAGAACTCCTTTTCCATATCGTAAACGCCGCCGGCATGCGGCCCTTCGACATAAACGCCGCCATATTCCCAATCGACGCCGTTATTCCGCCCATGATCCGTCGCCTTTTTGATAATGTCTCCGTACTCTTTAAAGCCTGTCCCCATGATATCGGTCGCGTGAGCGAGCAGCCAGGCAAACTCGACATTGTGTCCCGCGGAGGTATTGTCCCCGGCGTTGTCTTTTTGCCCGCCTTCCGCAAAGCGGTCCCAGCCCCAGACGATATCGAATTTTATCTGCGGAGCAACTTTCCAATCAACGGTGAATTGCGGGATGCCGGTGGCGTATTTCGGGTGAAGGATCCGTTTTTTGAGCAGGTCGATGTCTTCGACAAGTGTTCGCCGGTGGACGGATTGACCGGTGCATTCATAG
>DAOVMB010000431.1 GCA_030630905.1 Sedimentisphaerales bacterium | reverse complement strand
GAGTCGATGGATATAACCGGGACAGTCTTTGCCCTGGAATATGCCGGCCAATCTTCGGTCGTAAGAACCCCGTTGCCTGGTCTGTACAATGTCAGTAATTGCCTGGCCGCTGCCGGATTGTGCCTGGCAGCCGGTTTTAAGCTGGAGACTGTCGCTGCCGGTCTATCGGCTTTAAAAACAATACCCGGCCGACTGGAAAAAATTGACCCTCGCTTCCGCGGGGACAAGCTTGCCCCTGCGAAAGCAGGCGGCGACTTTTCCGTAATTATCGATTACGCCCATACCGACGACGCCCTGAAAAATGTTCTCTCGACACTAAAGCCCTTGTGCAAAGGCAAATTGCGGGTCGTCTTCGGCTGCGGCGGAGACAGAGACAAGACCAAACGCCCACGCATGGCTAAGGTCGCAGAGGAGCTGGCCGATTTTGTTATAGTAACCAGTGACAATCCGCGAACCGAAGACTCCAATGAAATCATAAAAGACATAATCGTCGGCTTCGAAAATTATCCTGCGGAGGATACAATTGGTAATACAAAAAATAGCCGCAATACGCAATACGCAATACGCAATACGATAATTATTGAGCCGGACAGAAAAAAGTCCATCGAACTGGCTATAGAAGCCGCTGAAAAAGATGACATCGTGCTGATCGCAGGCAAGGGACACGAAGACTATCAAATCATCGGAACCCAAAAATCACACTTTAGCGACAAAGAAATCGCCCAGGAATGTTTGAACAAGAAAAATTGAGTATATAAGAGGAGTAAGTCAAAGATCCTTTTCTCTATAGCAACCAGCTCTTTCGTTTTTTAACTACATCCCAAGGGCTGCCCGATTTAGGATTGCGATGATAGGCTTCCAACCTGCGATCTAATTCCTTGAGCTGGGAATCCGTAACAGGTATCGCTTCGGGGCACTGGGCAATGCTGTCCCAAATATCTTCCACAAGTAGAATCCGTTCGGGAATATCGTATTGTAAAGCTTTGGATAAAACCGATTTTTTCATATTTCTATTTTAACACGTTTTTGCATTTATTGCAATATAAAGTTCGTTAGATTTAATCACAGAACCAAATATTTTATTAACCCGCTCTTTTGTTTACGCATAGGCCAGTTTTTTCACTTCTTTTTCTATGCGGGCAGCAAGTCTGTCCGTCTCTACATCCAGATCATAATCCATTTGAAGCCCCAGCCAGAACTGCGGTGAATTACCGAAATGCCGCGCTAAACGAAGGGCAGTGTCTGCGGTTATGCTTCTTTTGCTATGAACGATTTCATTTATTCTTCGAGCAGACACACCTAAAGCCCTGCCAAGCTTATTCTGGCTTATGCTCATTGGCTTTAAGAACTCTTCAAGAAGAACTTCGCCCGGATGTAAGGGTGGAATTTTTTTATTCGGCATCTTTTTAACCTCATTGGTAATATAGCGACAATTTCAATATCCTTGACCATTTGTAAAATTATAGCATAATCATTGCATTACATCGACAAACGTTTTCCTTGCTGTAATGATGAAAGAATTTTCAATAACAGATTTGGTGACAATAATAAGAGCTAAGTCTCCGGTATCGCGCTCTAAGCACGACGTTTCTTCCTTCATCGGCGTAAGCACGGACTCACGATCCACAAAAGCCGGCGACTGCTTTTTCGCTATCCCCGGCGAGAATTTCGACGGGCATGACTACATTTGCGATGCCTTCGCAAAAGGCGCTGTCTGTGCCGTTGTCAGCAAAGATATCGACGAGGAAAAATCCGCCGGCAAGTGCCTGCTTAAAGTCGAGGATACGATCAAAGCACTCGGCGAGTTGGCGAGAGAATATCGTCGGCAGGCCGGTTACAAAGTCGTCGCGATAACAGGCTCGGCGGGTAAAACAACCACAAGGCAAATTATTTATCACGCCCTGAGCCGGCGGTTCGGCGTCTATCAGTCCCCGAAGAGCTTCAATAACGAGATTGGCCTGCCGCTGACGCTGCTCGGCGCTGGTTCGGACGACCAGATCGTTATCGCCGAGCTCGGCAGCAATCATCCCGGCGAAATATCCAACCTGACCCGTATCGCTGAGCCGGATATCGCAGTGGTAATGAATGTTCACCCGGCCCACCTCGAAGGATTCGGCGACTTGCAGACAATTATTCAGGAAAAGTCATCTATATCCGAAGGACTAAGGCCCGACGGGATTTTGATAATCAACGGTGATTTCGACCGGCTTCTGGACGCCTGCCAAGCCAAAGGCCTCAGATTTATAACATTCGGTAAATCGGACGCTTCCGATTACCAGGCCGGTAACATTCGCCCTGATGGACCAGCCAGCCGGTTCACTATCGACGGCACGGAAGTTTACCTGCCGTTAGCCGGCCCGGGCAATGTCGAAAATGCACTCGCCGCCTGGGCCGTCTGCAGCAAATTAGGTCTGACGATCGACGATTTTGCGCAGGCTATCGAGACCCTGTCACCCGTTTCCATGCACACCGAACTGCTGCAAATCGGGACACTAACGGTATTAAGCGACTGCTACAATGCAAACCCGGCTTCAATGAGAAATGCGCTGGATATTCTGGCCAGCCTCGAGACAACCGGGCAGCGCAAACTGGTTTTCATCTGCGGCGATATGGCCGAACTGGGGCGGCAGACCGAGCGCCTGCATGCCGAGCTTGGCACATCAATCGCACAGGCCGGGGTGCAGCTTTTGCTGGCCGTCGGCAAGTTCGCGAAAATCGCCGCCGAGGCCGCACAAGCAAGTGCCGAATACGATTTGAAAATAAAATGCTTCAAAGATACCGTTTCAGCTTATAATAATCTGCACGAATTCATAAAAGATTACGATATAATATTAGTAAAGGGTTCGCGGGTAGCCAAATTGGAAATGCTCGTCGAGAAACTAAATGAGCTTTTTTCGCGAAGCGTATCTCGTGAGGCGAGATAGGAAATGCGAGAGGCGAGATGATATATCATTTATTATGGTATTTTCGAGAGATTTTTACTCACCGGCTTGGCTTTTACGCCTACCAGAACGTGGCCTTTCGCTCTGTAGCGGCAATATTGACCAGCCTTGTGATCGCTCTCGTAATCGGGCCGAAGATTATTCGCTGGCTCATGCGCAAAAAAATCGGTGACCGCCCAGAGTTTCATCACGCCACCCTGAACGAATTGACCAAGGAAAAGGCTAATACTCCCACGATGGGGGGACTGATCATCATTCTTGCGACAGTCTCGACCACCTTATTATGGGCGAAACTTAATAATCCCTTTATTCAAAAAGCGATTGTTTT
>DAOVMB010000379.1 GCA_030630905.1 Sedimentisphaerales bacterium | reverse complement strand
GACGTTTCCTACGAAGAACATCGGCGAAGAGCCTACATCCAAAAGGTTTTTGCTTTTAGCTCCGAACGTAAGATGATGTCCACGCTCGTTACGACGGAAAGCGGCTCTCGTTTGCTCTGTAAAGGAGCGGCAGAAATTGTGCTTGAGCAGTGCAGCCAGGTTCTCGGAAAAAACGGTCCAAAAAGCCTGACAAAAAACGAAACGGATAGCATTGTAGAGCTTTTGCAGACATGGTCTTCGCAAGCGTTCCGTCTGGTGGCGCTCGCCTATCGGGATCAACCAGCCGAACCACAGGAAATCGAAAATATAGAACAAGAGCTTACTCTTGTCGCTCTCGTTGGTATTGGCGATCCCGTTCGGGAAGAAGTTGCCGACGCTATAGATAAATGCAAAAATGCCGGAGTCGACGTTAAAATCGTGACCGGAGATGCGCGTCTTACGGCCGAAGCAGTCGCCCGAAAAATCGGAGCGCTCGAAAAAGGCGATATTGTCATTGATGGAAAAGAATTTGCCGACATCGATGACCTCGAGTTGGAACAGATGTTACCGAGTCTTCGTGTATTGGCGCGCGCCACGCCATCGGACAAACTCCGGCTGATACGCGCTATCAAGAAATCGGGTCTTGTCGTCGCGGTTACAGGGGACGGCACCAATGACGGACCGGCATTACGGCATGCCGATGTCGGAATGGCCATGGGGCGATCAGGCACAGATGTCGCTCGCGAGGCGTCGGATATCGTTATCATCGACGATAATTTCAGTTCCGTGCTCAAAGCGATACATTGGGGCAGGACGATCTTTTCCAATATCCGCTGTTTCTTGCAGTTTCAATTGACGGTTAGCCTGGTCGCGCTTTCTGTCGCCTTTATCGCGGCCTTTACCGGTTTTGGCGCACCGCTTGGAGTGGTTCAACTACTGTGGGTGAACCTTATCATGGATTCTTTGGCTGCCCTCGCTCTCAGCCTTAATGAGCCTTCGCCACAATCCTTGGGTAATCATCCGCACGGGAAGACCGAGCCCATTGTCAACCATTCCATGTGGACGAACATTATCGGCATCGGTTCGTTCATGCTCGTTATCTTATTGGTAGCTCTATTTACCGGCGTATTTATCGCAAAAGGCAGCGCTTCCCATTATACCTTTATCTTCAATTTGTTCGTCCTGATGCAATTGACCAATATGTTCAATAGCCGCACTGCAGGTAGCGCTCGTAGATTTTACGACGGGTTGCGATCAGCCAAGCTGTATTGGGCCATATGGACCGCAATTTTCATCATCCAAATTATTATCGTACAGTTTGGCGGTCGGTTCTTTTCAACCAACCCGCTTACTATTGGACAATGGGCCATCAGCATCTTTCTTGCAGCGCTTGTCATTCCGGCAGGCCTATTGATAAAGAGATACAGCGAAAGACATGCGGACACCATCAAGCGGCGACAGTCGCGTATTATTGCTCTCACAACTCGCTATTATCAAGTCATTAAAACCTGGTCAAACCAACCAGCTTCCAAAGAGATGCTATGGGCTTTTGCTGGAATCGGTTTTTTGTTCATACTTGCCGGTTTGGGATTGAGACCACTTGGCAGATATTGGACCATGGCTGGTATGGCTTGTTTCGGGGCGGGCGTATCCGGCATCGCCTGTTGGTTATGGGTAAATAGATCCCGTTTTGTTCTCCCTCGTCTCGGCTATGTAAACGCAACCAAATTTCATTTGGTCTTGTCCATTGTCCTTTTTACGGGTTTGGTCGCTGAATGCAATTATATATCATCGCGGCATTTCCGCCGGATCGATGTCACGGCTGCGCGGAAATATTCGCTGAGCCCTCAAACGGTGAGCGTTTTACAGCGGTTCGACTATCCTCTACGGTTTACAAGTGGTTTTAGGCCCGGTACTTTGGAACGAGAGCTGAAGAATCTGCTCGAAGAGTATCGCGCTGCCGGTCGCCACATCGAGATCGCGCACATCGATCCCGATAAAGATCCGGGCGAGTTGGAACGTTTCAGCGACAAGCTAGGCTCTAAAACGCCATTACAGTCTTCGGTGATCGTCCAATATCGTGATCGCCATCGTATTATATCCTGGCAGGAATTGATCGTACGTCCATACATCTACAAAGGAGGGCGGCGTTACCGAGACAGAAAAGCGCCTACTCGTTTCAGGGGGGAAGAAGCACTGACATCGGCCTTGTTGGTATTGAACACAGAAAGAGCTCCTTATGCGTGCTTCATGACAGGGCATGGGGAACGAGATCCCATGGATTTTGGCGGCGAGGGTCTCGCCATTGCTCGCGATTATTTGCGTCGTGAAGGCTATAAGACAGCTGTGTTCAAGTCCTTGCAGGGCTCTCCAGTTCCAAAGAAGTGCTCGATACTTATTCAGGCAGGTCCGCGCAAACGATTAAGGCCAAATGATCAAAAATCAATCGATACGTATCTTTCAAACGGGGGTAAATGGCTTTTGCTTGTAGAACCATGGCTCAATGGCGGCATGAAGTCTCTTTTAAAAAAATGGGGTTTGGAAGTGCGACCGTTATTTATCTCGGACAGAAAAAACTCAATTGCAGGCACTGGGCCGACTACACTTGTTACGTCGGTCTTTCAGGAACATCCAGTTACTGCCGGATTGAGTGGTATGTCCCTTGTGTTTCCCTATGCTACATCGGTTCATTTTATTCAGACAAGCAGATCTCTCGAAGGCGCAAATCTGGTGTTGACGAGAAGAAACGCTATTGGAGAGACGAAACGTGGCAGTCGCATAGCAAGGTATGACAAAGGAACAGATTTTAAGCAGAAACTTTCTATCGCATCGGCTATTAACGAGCCGCCCAATCTCTATGCTGCCGACGGGAGGCGTGAACCGGCCCGTATCGTCATTGTCGGAGATACCGATTTTGCTACGAATGCACATATACACCGGGCTGCCAATTCGGATTTTTTCGTCAACGCGGTTGATTGGCTCGCCAGAAGAGAAGAATTGATCAATGTGAGGTCACGACCTATCCAAGAAAACCGTCTGAGTTTATCGGTCAAAGCCCAAAACAGCATCTTCTGGATTTTGATGGGATTCATGCCTGGAATGCTTGGAATCTTCGGTGCTTTTGTGGCTTGGCAAAGGAGAAGATGACCATGGCGTTAGCTCGAACGAATTTCATACTTGCCGTGCTTTTGTCTCTCGGTCTTGGTCATATCGTCTTTTTCGAGCCACAGATGACCACCACTAGCGAGGCCAAGAAACTCGAACGGCGAGTATTGGACATTGTCGCAAATGATATCGAGCGAATCAAAATAAAACGAGATCATTGGACCAGCGCATTAATCCACAGAACCGGTCCGACGGGTTTCCGGGTAGTCGAACCAGTGGCGTCTGCTGCTGACAACAAGCTTGTTATGCGTCTGCTTTCAGTACTCGAATTTTTGGAAAACAAATCGACGATTTCGCTAAAACGTTCGGACGCTGCGCCTCTCAGTGACTACGGATTGAGTTCGCCGGTTCTTGAAATAAGCCTCGAATCGGCTGATGAGAGTCAAATACATATCGCAATTGGAACGTCGTCCGGCATGAAAGACGGAATCTACATGATGGTGTTCGGTGAAAACCAGATAAATGTCGTCAGCAACGAGCTGCAAAAGCTTGCCGAACGACTTCTGGACGTTTCAATCAAACCTTCTTCTTCCAGCCTAACAGGAGACTATTCAGAGTGAAAAATTGG